>CAIWHQ010000153.1 GCA_903912465.1 uncultured Alphaproteobacteria bacterium
ATGACACCCCCGACATAGGGGAAGAAATAGACCGCCCGGGCGTTGCCCCCGGCGATCGGTGCGCCCGTGGCGGCCAGTCGCAGGCCCGAGGGTCCGGTTTCCAGGACGGCCTGGACCTGACCGGGCCGGGGCGCGGCGGCAAGGGCGGCTTCGATCTTCGGGGCCCAGACGGGATCGGCGGGAGCCGGGCCTGAGACCACATCGAGGGTGATGGAGAGATTCGCGTCCTCGGGGACACAGACGTCCGAGCAAACAAGGAAGGCGGCCTTGGCCGAGAGGGTGACCTGGCCGCCGGGCCGGGCGCTCGCGGGCACCCGGACCGTCACCGGCAGGAGGACCTCGCCGGAATAGCCGTAGTTCATCAGGGGGCCGACGAGGGTCCGGGCGGGCGGAGCCCAGATGAGTTCGCCTGCGGACCAGCCCGGCGGAAGCGTCCAGGCAAGTTCCGTCGGCGCGCCGGAGTCCCCGGAGTTGCGCCAGTAGGTGTGCCAGTCCTTGTCGATCTTCTGGCGGAGGGCCAGGCGGACCTCACCGCCCGGCGACACCCCGCGGGAGGCGGAAACCAGTTCTGACTCGATGTGCCCTGACCGGACCGGGGCCGCGAGGCTTGGTGACGGGGGCAGGACCGACAGGGCGACCAGGGCCACCAGGCCGGCGAGCAATCTATTGAACATAGGCTTCCCCGAGGGCCGCGCAGACCGCGCCCCTGTCTAATATGGGCCCACACCCCCTTATGGCAATCGGCGGGCTTCGGACGCAGGGGGTCGATTTCAGTCCGTCCTGCGGCCATGATCCCGGCCAGTTGAAACCGCGACGAGGGAGAGCCGTGCGTGCCGGGCAGGTTTGACGAGATCGAGATCGGGCTGGTGGTGGCCCTGGGCGACGTCCGCGTCGACACCCGGGCGCTGGAAGGGTTCATCGAAGCCTTCGCCCCGGGGTGGCCCGCCGATCGAGGCGCGCCGGACGCCATGGTCTACGCCATCTGGAGCCGGCTCGACGCGGTCGCCACGATCGGCTGGCCGCAAACCAAGCGATTGGGCGTGGACGCCTTGCGGTGGGTGCGCAACCCGCCTGCGGGGGAGATGCTGCGCGGGCGCATGACCATCATGGGCAAGGACCCGGTGGGCGACGGCAAGGGCATCATCATCGCCCAGCATGACCTGCTGGACGAGGCGGGCCGGCTGGTCTTCTCCTGCCTGACCCGCTCCGTATTCGCGCGCTAGACCGCCTGTCCGGCAGCCCGGACCTCGGCCTCGGACATCTTGAAGATCTGCAGGGCCACCAACCGGTCCCAGCCAAACAGGCTGATCAGGTGAGCGTAGATCTGCTGCAGGGCACCGTTGTCGCGGAGCTCGGCCAGCTCGCGGCGCGGCAGGGCGTTGAGCTTGGCCTCGGAGATGCCGAAGTACTCGGCGATCTGCTGGGGTTCACCCGCCGATCCGTCCGGGTTGATCGGCGTGTGCATCGCCGTCTTGACCTCGAAGAGATCCAGTTTCTTGAGGAGCTCGATGAAGCTCATCGTCTTCTGCCGCTCGACCTCGTAGTTGTTGCAGAACTCGATGCAGTTCTGGGTGTACTCGCTGGGCGTGCCATCCGGATTGAAGAAGGACAGGTCGCCGCCCTCGACGATGAACTCCGCGGAACGGTCGATGCAGAGGATCGACTGCTGGGCGGCGTCGTCATTGGCAAAGACGAAGGGATAGCGGCGGATATAGGCCGGGACATAGATCCCCGGGTCGAACAGGCCATCCTCCCGCAGGAACATGTTCTGCTCGGCGTTCAGCCCCATCACCGCCAGGGGCGTCTTGTCCTCGCCCACGAAGATGATCGGATAGGTCAGGCACGCAATGCTGAACTCGGTCACTGTCAGCGGAACGGCGTGGCCGATCCGGGCGAAGCCGAAGGGGCCATCCAGGCGCTTGACGCCCAGGCCCTTGTGCAGGTCGGGGGAGAGCGGCTCCGGATTGTTGTAGAAAAGGACGGTGCCGGAAATCTGGCCGCCGCGGGAGAGCGTTGTGGGGGTCGCCATGGGATGCCTGCAGTCTAGAGGGCGCGTTCAGAACACAGCCGGGGCCTAGCCTC
The DNA here is from genome assembly GCA_903912465.1 of uncultured Alphaproteobacteria bacterium. Taxonomy (GTDB): domain Bacteria; phylum Pseudomonadota; class Alphaproteobacteria; order Caulobacterales; family Caulobacteraceae; genus Phenylobacterium. The sequence continues at coordinate 2,083 of CAIWHQ010000153.1, forward strand.
TGCTGCGAAGGTCGCCGCTTCTAACCGATTGCAGGTTTGGCCGCAAATCGGGCCTGCTGCAGCTTGCGCCGGCGGGGCCGAGCCGCTTCAATCGGGCCATAAGAACCGGCGGTGCACCCGCCCGTGGAGAGGAAACGATTTCATGGCCATCTTTTATCCGGACATCCTTCAGCAGCGCACCGCCCCGCGGACGTTTTCCTATGGCGACAAGGACGTAATGCTCTACGCCCTCGGCATTGGCCTGGGTCAGGACCCCATGGACGAGACCGAGCTGGCCTTCGTCTACGAGAAGGGGCTGAAGGTCGTACCGACCGCCGCAACCGTCCTGGCCGCGGCCCTGCGCGGGGCATCGGGTCCGGCCCCGGAAATGCCCGCCGGCCACCGGCCCAGCCAGATCAACTTCCTGATGGTCGTCCACGGCGAGCAGAAGGTCGAGCTCCACAAGCCCCTGTCGACCAGCGGGACCTTCACTGCCGAAGGCCGCACCGTCGGTGCCTACGACAAGGGCGAGGGCAAGGGGGCGGTGATCATCAACGAGACGGTCTGGACCGACGAGAAGGTCGAGAAGGTCGCCAGCCTGACCGGATCGACCTTCGCCCGCGGCGATGGCGGCTTCGGCGGCCCCTCGGAAGGCGCTCCCGAGCCCCCCGCGGTGC
>CAIWHQ010000154.1 GCA_903912465.1 uncultured Alphaproteobacteria bacterium
CCAGACCAGGAAGCCAATCAGCCCCGCCCACACAAGCTGGGTGTAGTCGAAGGGTGCCACCACGGCGACGGGCGCCCGGCGGATAGCTTCGGTCAGAAGGAGCTGCCCGGTCCCGCCGATCAGGCCAGCCGCGACCAGGAGGCCGAGGACCCCCGGGCTGGGCATGACCCATCCGAAGGGAAGGCTGGCGAGGCCGACCGCCGCCCCGGCGAGTGTGAAGTAGAAGACAATGGTGGGGCCGGGCTCCGTGCGGCTGATCTCACGGATGGCGATGTTGGCTCCAGCCGCGCCGATGGCGGCCGCGATGGCGAAAAGGACCCCGACGCCGACGAACTGCCGGGGATCCGGATGGACCATGATGAGCACGCCGACGAAGCCGACGGCCACAGCCAACCAGCGGTGGAGACTGACCGGCTCCTTCAGGATCAGGGCGGAGAGGGCGACCATGAACAGGGGCGCCGAAAAGGAGATCGCCGTCGACTGGGTCAGGGGAAGGAGGCTGACGGCGGTGAACCCACAGATCATGCCGGTCAGGCCCACCGCAGACCGGGTCAGGTGGGCGCCCGGTCGCCGGGTGCCAAGGACCCCGAAACCGGAAGTCCGCCAGATGTAGATCAGCACCGGAATGAAGGCGAAGGCGTTGCGGAAGAAGATGATCTCGAGGACCGGCACACCCCGCTCGGCGCAGGCCTTCACAAGGGCAGCGAGGACCGCCATGAGAGCCATGGCGAGAACGCGCAGCAGTATCCCAAGGGCAGGGCTCTGGGCGACGGGTCGCGGGGTGGGAGGCGCAGTCACGGCCGGATGGCCGGCCTCAACCCATCGGGTAGAGGATGTCCCGGGTGACCTCGTCGATGGCCTTCAGGATTTCAGGGGACAGCACCAGGTCGGCGGCGGCGAAGATGTCGTCCAACTGGTCCTCGCGGGTCACGCCGACGATGGTCGAGGCGACGAAGTCATGCTGCTTGGACCAGGCCGTCGCCAGGGTGACCAGGGAGATGCCCGCCTCTGCGGCGATCTGCGCGAAGCGCTCCGTGGAGGTCAGGCTCTTCTCGTTGACGAAGCGGCGCGCCATGGTCGCCTGCCGGCCGCCCAGTTCCAGGTAGCGGCTGAAGCGCGCGCCGGATGGCAGGGCCCCGCCGTTGTACTTGCCCGACAGGACGCCACCCGCCAGCGGCGAGTAGGGGATCGAGCTGACTCCCTCCTGCCGGCAGACCTGGGCCAGTTCGTCCTCGAAGCGGCGGTTGTTGAGGCTGTGGTTGTTCTGGATCGTCTCGTAGCGGGCGAAACCCTCTCGCTCTGAGGTCGACAGGGCCTTCATCAGCCCCCACGAGGTTTCGTTAGAGCAGCCCAGGACCCGAACCTTTCCCGCCCGGACCAGCTCGTCCAGGGTCTCCAGGGCGTCTTCGTAGCGGGCACCGTGGTCGGGCCAGTGGGTCTGGTAGAGGTCCACATAGTCCGTATCCAGGCGGCGCAGGCTGTCCTCGATGGCCCGGGTGATGTTGTGGCGGTCAAGCGCCGTCATGCCAGCCCGCTGCGAGCCCTTGATCCAGCCGTGGCTGGGGCCGCAGACCTTGGTGGCCAGGATGATCTCGTCCCGCCGCTTGGTCTTCATCCAGCGTCCGAAGATCTCTTCGGTCAGGCCGGCCCAGGATTCCTGCGGCGGAACCGGATAGTTCTCGGCGGTGTCGAAGAAATTGATCCCGGCCTCGAGGCTGCGGTCGAGAATGCGGTGCGAGGTCTTCTCGTCGGCCTGGGAGCCGAAGGTCATGGTCCCCATGCAGATCTTGGACACGACGAGCGGGCTGCGGCCCAGACGCTGGCTCTGCATGGCGACTTCCCCTGGCATCGGCGAGGGCCTTAGCGCCCATCTGTCCGGCAGACCGGCTGATAAGCGGCGCCACCGAGGGTGGCAAGCCTCGCATTCATCGGCGGAGGCGCTAAGATGGGGGCGAGTTCCGGATCAGTCGGGGGCGGAGACCATGAGCGCGGACTACGGGGACAACCGGCCGGACCTGTCGGCCTTCTGGATGCCCTTCACGGCCAACCGCCAGTACAAGGACGCGCCTCGCCTCCTCGTCGAGGCCAGCGGCATGTACTACCGCACCATCGACGGCGACAGCGTGCTGGACGGCACGGCGGGCCTCTGGTGCTGCAACCTGGGCCATGCCCGGGAGGAAATCACCGAGGCCGTCGCCCGGCAGCTCGCCACCCTGGACTTCGCCCCGACCTTCCAGATGGGACATCCCCTGCCCTTCCGCCTGGCGGCGGCCCTGGCAGAGTTCGCTCCGCCCGGACTGGACCGGATCTTCTTCACCAACTCGGGTTCAGAGTCCGTGGACACGGCCCTGAAGATGGCCCTGGCCTATCACCGCGCCCGGGGCGAGGGGCAGAGGGTGCGCCTCATCGGGCGGGAGAAGGGCTATCACGGCGTCGGCTTCGGCGGGATTTCCGTGGGCGGCCTGGTCAACAACCGGCGGACCTATCTCACCCTCCCCGGGGCGGACCACATTGTCCATACCTATGACCCTGCGCGGAACGCCTTCTCCCGAGGCCTGCCGGACCACGGAGCGGAGAAGGCCGACGAGGTCGAGCGGCTGGTGGCCCTGCACGGCGCCGAGACCATCGCCGCGGTCATCGTCGAGCCCGTCGCGGGCTCCGCCGGCGTCCTGCCGCCGCCCAAGGGTTACCTGGAGCGCCTGCGCGCCCTCTGTGACCGGCATGGCATCCTGTTGATCTTCGACGAGGTCATCACCGGCTTCGGCCGACTGGGCGAGCCCTTCGGGGCCCAGGCCCTGGGCGTCACGCCGGACATCATGACCACCGCCAAGGGCATCACCAACGGTGCCCTGCCCATGGGAGCGGTCTTCGCCCACCGGAAGGTGCATGATGCCATCGTCCAGGGACCGCCCGCCGCCATCGAGTTCTTCCACGGCTACACCTATTCGGGGCATCCCGTGGCCTGCGCGGCGGCCCTCGCCAGCCTGGAAGTCTACCGGCGCGATGAGCTCTTCACCCGGGTGAAGTCCCTGGCGAGCCTCTGGGAGGACGCAATCCACGCCCTGCGCGACAAGCCGAACGTTATCGACATCCGCAACATCGGCCTGATGGGCGCAATCGAACTGGCCCCCCGGGCAGACGCCCCAGGCGCCCGCGGATACGAGGTCTTGGTGAAGGCCCTCAAGGCCGGGCTCCTGGTCCGGGCGACGGGCGACATCATCGCCCTGTCGCCTCCGCTCATCATCAGCGAAGCCGAGATCGGAAAGTTGTTCGAAATCCTGGGCGGGGTCCTGGACGACCTGGCCTGATGTCGCCCCGCGTCGGGTTGACATAAAGACATAAAGATATCTTTATGCGCTCATGTTGAGCGCTGACCGCACCGTCGACGTCCTGCGCGCTGCGGGAGAGCCTTCGCGGCTGCGCATCCTCGCCCTGCTGGCGCGGGAGGAACTGGCGGTCCTGGAGATCTGCAAGGTGCTGGACCAGAGCCAGCCCCGGGTCTCGCGCCACCTGCGCCTGCTCGCCGAGGCGGGGCTCGTCGAACGGTTCCCGGACGGGGCCTGGGTCTTCTACCGTCCAGCCGCGGACGGTGAGTGCCGCACCCTCGCAGATCGCGTCCTCGCCGCCGTGGACGGGACCGATCCCGTCCTGGTTCGCGACGCCGAGCGGCTGGAAGCGGTGCGCGGCGAGCGCCGGACCGCCGCCGACCAGTACTTCGCGCGCAACGCCGCGACCTGGGACGAGATCCGCTCGCTGCACGTGGCGGAGGACCGCGTAGAAGCCGCCATCCGGGACGCCGCCGGGCCGGGTCCCTTCCACCGGCTGGTCGATCTGGGGACCGGGTCGGGCCGCATGCTGACCCTGCTCGGGCCGCGCGCGACCTCCTGCCTGGGCCTCGACCTCTCCCAGCAGATGCTCAACGTCGCCCGGGCCCGGGTGGAGGCAGCCCGCCTGCCCGCCTGCGACCTGCGCCACGGGGATATCTTCGCCACACGCCTGCCCGACGGCTGCGCCGACCTGGTGGTCGTGCACCAGGTCCTGCACTACCTGGGCGACCCCGCCGCGGCCGTGCGCGAGGCCGGACGCCTTGCCGCCCCAGGGGGACGGCTGGTCATCGTCGACTTCGCCCCCCACGCCCTGGAGGTCCTGCGCGAGCAGCACCAGCACCGACGGCTGGGCTTTTCCGCCCCCGAGATGAAGCGGTGGCTGTCGGCGGCGGGCCTGCGTCAGACCGGCCTGGAAATCCTGTCCCCCGCCCGCAGCGACGGCCTGACCGTCTGCGTCTGGACCGCCGAACGGAGCCCTTCATGACCGACACCGCCCTGGGTCCCATCGCCCGTGCCGGCGCGGGCCTCGCCGCCCCGCCCCGCGTTTCCTTCGAGTTCTCGCCGCCCAAGACCGAGGAGGCCGAGCTGGCCCTGTGGGAGGCCATCCGTCGCCTCGCTCCGCTGAAGCCGGCCTTCGTGTCCGTCACCTACGGCGCCGGCGGCTCGACCCGGGACCGGACCCACCGCACGGTCAGCCGTCTGCTGGCCGAGACCGACCTGTCGCCCGCCGCCCACCTGACCTGCGTTGACGCCAGCCGGGCCGAGGTGGACGAGGTGATCCGCGACTACTGGGACGCCGGCGTCCGGCACATCGTCGCCCTGCGGGGTGATCCCCCCGGCCAGATCGGCGGGGTCTACGTCCCGCGAACGGACGGCTACCTCAACGCCACGGAGCTGACCTCGGGCATCCGCGACATCGGCCCCTTCGAGGTCAGCGTCAGCCTCTACCCGGAAACTCATCCCGAAAGTGGCTCGATCGACCACGACATCGACGTGCTCAAGGCCAAGATCGATGCCGGGGCCACCCGGGCCATCACCCAGTTCTTCTATGACGTCGACGGTTTCCTGAGGTTCATGGACCGGGTCCGCAAGGCTGGCGTCACCCTTCCCATCTCGCCGGGGATCATGCCGGTCTCGAACTTCAAGGGCCTGAAGCGCATGGCCGGGCCCGTGGGCATTCCCCTGCCCGCCTGGCTCGGTGCCCTGTTCGAGGGCCTGGACCGGGACCCCGACACCCGCCGCATGATCGCCGCCGGCGTCGCTGCAGAGATGTGCGTCAAGCTGGCGGAGGAGGGCTATTCCGACTTCCACTTCTACACCCTGAACCGGGCCGATCTGGTCTATGCCATCTGCCGTATCCTCGGGCTCCGTGAGTCCACCGGGGAGGGAGCTGCTGCATGAGAACTGCCCTGATCGCCGGCCTCCTGGCCGCAGGCGCCGCCGTCGCTGCGCCCACCAGCCCGCCGGAGTGGAGCGCGCCCACCGATCCCTTCCGGGTGGCCGACAACCTCTACTACGTGGGCACGGCAGGCATCTCGGCCTGGCTCATCACGACGCCTGAGGGGCACATCGTGATCGACGGCGCCATGCCGACCAGCGCACCCCTGATCCAGTCCAGCATCCGCCAGCTCGGCTTCCAGCCGAAGGACGTGAAGATCCTGCTGAACACCCACGCCCACTTCGACCACACGGGCGGGCTAGCCGACCTCAAGCGCGACACCAGTGCCCGGCTTCTGGCCAATCCCGCCGACCGGAAGGCCCTGGAGACCGGGACCTACCCCGGCTGGGAGGACATGCGCGGCCTCGACTTTGCCCCCGTCAAGGTCGATGGCGACCTGAAGGACGGCCAGCCCGTCCGCCTCGGAGACGCCGTCCTGACTCCCCGCTTCACCCCCGGCCATTCCCCCGGCTGCACCACCTGGACCTTCCAGGTGAGGGATAGGGGCCGGCCCCTGAACGTGCTTCTCTACTGCTCCACCTCGGTGGCGGCGAACCGTCTCGTCTCGCGCGACCGTGGACCCCAATATCCTGGAATTGTCGAGGATTACCGCCGCAGCTTCACCCTGCTGAAGACCCTGAAGGCCGACGTCTTCCTGGCACCCCACGCCGAGCAGTTCGGCCTTGAGGCCAAGCGCGAGCGCCTGAAGTCCGGAAGCACCAACCCCTTCGTCGATCCGGGCGAGCTGGCCCGCCGGGTGGCTGAAAGCGAGGCAGACTTCCTCAAGACCCTGGCCCGCCAGGAGGCGAGCGCGAAATGACCCGGACAGACCGCATCGCCGCCCTCAAGGCCGCCTCCCGGGAGCGCATCCTGGTCCTCGACGGCTCCTGGGGCGTCATGATCCAGAAGCGCGGTCTCGAAGAGGCCGATTTTCGAGGCGATCACTTCGCTGGCCACCCTGGCCAGCTGAAGGGCAATAACGACCTCCTCTGCCTGACCCGGCCGGACATCATCACCGAGTTGCACGACGCCTATTTCGGCGCGGGTGCGGACATCTCCGAGACCAACACCTTCTCGGCCACCACCATTGCCCAGGCGGACTATGGCCTGGAGGCGGCGGTCCGCGACATCAACCTGGAAGGCGCCCGCCTGGCGCGGGCCTCCGCCGACCGCTGGACCGCGGCCGAGCCGCACAAGCCGCGCTTCGTCGCCGGCTCCATCGGACCCCTGAACAAGATGCTGTCCATGTCGCCAGACGTGAACGACCCTGGTGCCCGCTCGGTCACCTTCGAGGAGGTCTACCAGGCCTATCGCGAGCAGGTCATCGCCCTGAACGAAGGCGGGGTAGACCTCTACCTGATCGAGACCATCACCGACACGCTGAACTGCAAGGCGGCCATCAAGGCCATCCTGGACCTTGAGGACGAGGGCTTCGAGCCCCTGCCGATCTGGATCTCGGGCACCATCACGGACCGGTCGGGACGCACCCTGTCCGGCCAGACGGTCGAGGCCTTCTGGAACTCGGTCCGCCACGCCCGGCCCTTCGCCATCGGCCTGAACTGCGCCCTGGGCGCAGACCTGATGCGCCCCCACATCGCCGAGTTGTCCCGGGTGGCCGACACCCTGGTCAGCGCCTATCCCAATGCCGGCCTGCCCAACGCCATGGGCGAGTATGACGAGCAGCCCCACGAGACCGGGCACTCGCTGCACCAATGGGCCGAGGACGGTATCGTCAACATCGTCGGCGGCTGCTGCGGCACGACCCCGGACCACATCGCCCACGTGGCCCGGGCGGTGCAGGGTCTGGCCCCGCGCAAGCCAGCCGAGCATCCACGCGCCATGCGCCTGTCGGGCCTGGAGCCCCTGGAGCTGTCATGAGGCCCACCTTCGTCAATATCGGCGAGCGGACCAACGTCACCGGCTCCGCCCGCTTCCGGAAGCTGGTGGCCGAGGGAAACTATCCCGAGGCCCTCTCGGTCGCCCGCCAGCAGGTGGAAGCCGGCGCCTCCATCATCGACGTCAACATGGACGAGGGCCTGCTCGACTCCGTTCGGGCCATGACGACCTTCCTCAACCTGATCGCCGCCGAGCCCGACATCGCCCGGGTGCCGGTGATGATCGACTCCTCCAAGTGGGAGGTGATCGAGGCGGGCCTGCGCTGCGTGCAGGGCAAGGCTATCGTCAACTCCATCTCCCTGAAGGAGGGCGAGGCGGCCTTCCTGAAACAGGCCCGGGCCTGCCTGCGCTATGGCGCGGCGGTAGTGGTCATGGCCTTCGACGAGCAGGGCCAGGCAGATACCCTGGCGCGCAAGACCGAGATCTGCGCCCGGGCCTACCGGACCCTGGTGGACGAGGTGGGCTTCCCCCCCGAGGACATCATCTTCGACCCCAACATTTTTGCGGTCGCCACCGGGATCGACGAGCACGACAACTATGCCGTCGACTTCATCGAGGCGACACGCTGGATCAAGGCCAACCTGCCCAATGCCCGGGTCTCCGGCGGCGTCTCCAACGTCTCGTTCAGCTTCCGGGGCAATGAGCCCGTACGGCGGGCGATCCACGGGGTCTTCCTCTACCACGCCATTGCCGCGGGCCTGGACATGGGCATCGTCAACGCCGGCGACCTGCCC
>CAIWHQ010000155.1 GCA_903912465.1 uncultured Alphaproteobacteria bacterium
CGGTGAAAGGGGCGTGTCCATAGCCGATGAAGGCCTTGATGGCGGCTCCCAGCGCGATCAGCCAGAAGGTCTTCTTCTTCATCAGGTAGGCCAGGGTCTCCCGGAAGGTCGCCTGGGTCGAGGTGATTCTGGCGCTGTGTTCAGCGAGGATCTTGCGCGGCTCACGGAGGGTGAAGAAGCAGAGGGCAGCAAAGAGGAGTCCCGGGACGCCGGCGACGAGGAAGGCGACCCGCCAGCCGTAGGCATCTGCGATCAGGCCGCCCATGACCAGACCAAGCAGGCCACCCAGCGGGGTGCCCATCGAGTAGAAGGCCAGAGCTGAGGCCCGCTTCTCCTTGGGCACGTAGTCGGCGATCAGGGAGTGGGCTGGCGGCGTGCATCCCGCCTCCCCGATCCCCACGCCGATCCGGCACAGAACAAGCTGGACGAAGTTGGTTGTTGCTCCCGAAAGGGCGGTAAATCCGGACCAGACCGCGACGGAGGCGCCAATGATCATTGGCCGGTTTCGTCTCTCTGCGAGCTGGGCCAGGGGAATCCCCAGGATGGTGTAGAACAGGGCGAAGGCGAGGCCGCTCATCAGGCCCAGCTGCCAGTCCGCCAGCTTGAGTTCGTTCTTGATGGGCTCGGCCAGGATGTTGATCACTGACCGGTCAAGGAAGTTGATCGTGTAGATCGCCAGCAGGAGCAGCATGGCGTAGCGCGTGTAGGCCGCCGAGTAGGGCGTCTCGCTGGCGGTGGCCATGACCGGCGGAAGGTTGGGGTCCGCCGACGGCGTCGCGGTCTCTGTCATTTTGGTTCCCCGGGCTCCCTAAGCACTTTTTTCGACCATGGCGCCTTGGGCGGAGAAATCTAGTCCGCCGGTTCGCTGATTTTTTCTATTGGCGCCCGGGGCGGTGGCCTGAGGATCAGGATCAGCGGGATCATGGCCAGTGTGATCAGCGTCATCCAGCTGAAGATATCCACATAGCCGATCATCATCGCCTGACGGGTCACCTCTCCGTTGAGCTGCGCCAGGCCCTCAGGCGTCGCAAGGGCACCCGGAATGGGGATGACATCACTGAGAACGGGGCTGGTAGGGTCCATGCGGGATGAGAGCTCGCTATGGGCGAGTGCGCTGTTCCTCAGGACCATCGCCTGCACGACTGAGATCCCGATGGCCGATCCCAGGCTTCGCGCCATGGTCGACAGGATGGTTCCCTCCACCCGGTGCACCGGGCTGAGGGTCACGTAGGCCAGCGTGCTGAGGGGCGCGAAGAGCAGGCCGGTGCCGGCGCCCTGGATGAATCCGCTGACGATGATGGGCGAGTCCGTCATCGACAGGTCGAACCCGGCCATCGCCCAGAGGGAGGTGACGCTCAGTACGGTCCCGACGAGAAGCACTGTCCTGGCACCGAGTCTCCGGATCAGGAAGGGCACCATCAGGAACGAAATCAGCGAGCCGATGCCCCGGCTGACGCTCGCCGTCCCCGTCTGCATGGCCGAGTAGCCGAGCAGGTTCTGCATCAGGACCGGCAGGAGGGCGCTGGTCGAGAACAGCAGGACCCCGACGAAGAAGCTGAACACGGTGGTGCCGACGAAGTTGCCGTCCCGGGCGAGGTCGCGGTGGAAGAAGGGGTGTTGGGCGGTCGCCGACTGGGTGATGAAGATCCACAGCCCGGCCATGGACAGGGCCGCCCAGGTCCAGATCTCGGGCGACTCCCACCAGTCCTGTCCCGGGCCCCGGTCCAGCAGGACCTGGAGGCCGACGACAAAGGCCGTCAGGGCTGAAAAGCCGATGAAGTCGAAGGGACGCTGCCGTCCTCCCGGGTCATCGGCCATGAACCGGGAGACGCCGACCACCGCAATGATCCCGAGCGGCAGGTTGATGAAGAAGACCCATCGCCAGTCCAGGTGTTCGGTGATCCACCCTCCGACAATGGGCCCCAGGATCGGCCCCAGGATGACCGCTGAACTCCAGAGGCTCATGACCCGCGGAATCTGGTCCTGCGGGAAGGTGTCCAGCATGACGGACTGCGACAGCGGCATCAGGGAGGCGCCCGCCAGACCCTGCAGGCTGCGGAAGAGCACCATCTCCGGCACGCTGGAGGCGATCCCGCAGAGCATGGAGGCCACCGTGAAGCCGATGATCGACAGGACGATCATCCGCTTTCGGCCGAACTTCATTGCCAGCCAGCCGCAGAGGGGGGTCATGACCGCCGTCGCGAGGATGTAGGAGGTCAGCACCCAGGTCAGCTGCTCGGGTGACGCCGAAATACTGCCCTGCATGTTCGGCAGGGCGACGTTGGCGATGGTGCTGTCGAGGGTGTGCATCAGCGTCGCCAGCATCAGGGCGCCGGTGATGGGAATACGGTTCGCCTTGTCCTTTTCGAGGAAGTCGGGCGCGTCAGTCATCGCCCGCCGCCCGCCAGTCCGCCCCGGCCGCGGCGAATAGACCGATCATGTCCGAGAGACGCCGGGCCTCGGCCTCTGCCAGGTTGCGACGGGCCAGGCTGAGCTGGCGACGGGCGTCGATGGCCCTCAGCAGGGGGGTGCCGCCCAGCCTCACTCCGGCCAGCGTGATGTCGGCGTCCGTCTGCGCGGCGTCCACCGCGCGCCGGAATGCAGCGACCTCGGTCTCCCCGGCCTGCAGGGACGCCATCAATCCGCCGACCTGGGAGAAGGCCTCCAGCACGGTCCGGCGATACCGCGCCTCCGCCGCGCGAAGGTCGGCTTCAGCCGCCCTCCTGTTGGCCCGGGCGAGGCCGCCGTCGTAGATCGGCGCCGTCAGGCCTGAAGACAGGTTCCAACCTCTCGAGCCGGACTTGAACAGATCCTCGATCTGGTTCGATGTCTGGGCGTAGTCGCCGGTGAGGTTCAGCTTCGGAAGCGAGTCCGCCTGTTCCGCCCGGGCGGCGAGCCGCGCCGCCTGCAAGCCGGCCTCGGCGGCCTTGATGTCCGGCCGCCCCCGAAGCAGTTCCGAAGGCAGGCTTACGGGTATGGTCCCGGGCAGCGCCAGGTCCGCCAGCCTGAAGTCTGGCGGGGCCCATTCCGTCGGGGACTTTCCGGCCAGGAGGGCCAGCCGGCGGCGGGCCTGGTCCCTCTGTCGGGAAAGGTCGGGCATCCGGGCCTCGTCGCTGGCGAGCTGGGCCTCGATCTCCACCCGGCCGGACCGGGACAGCCCGCCGAGGGCCTCGGCTCTCCGAGCGAGCTCTACAAGCTTCCTGTCGTCGTCGATCACCTGCGCTGCAGCCTCAATCTGCGCATTCAGGCCCGCGATCCGCACGGCCTCCAGGGCCACGTTTGCGGAGAGCGACAGGGCTGCGGCGTCGGCCTCCCAGCCTGCGGCCTCGGCCAGGGCCTCGGCCTCGGCCGCCCGGCTGCGCCCGACCCCGAACAGGTCAGGGTCATAGCTCACCAGGCCGCCAAGGCTGAAGATGTTGAACGTGCGGCTGGGAAAGCCGCTGAAACCGAAGGCCTCGCTGTTGAACAGTTGCCGCTCGACCCTGGCGTTCAGGCCGATCTGGGGCTTGAGGAGGGCCCGGGCCGCCTCCGCCTCGGCCTGGTGGCGGTCGAGGGTGGCGCGCGCCTCGGCAAGGTCGGGCGAGGTCTCCAGGGCCAGCCGGATGACCTCGTCGAGGCGAGGGGAGCCAAAGGCGGTCCACCAGGTGCGGGACCTTGCGCCGGCCTCGACCACGACCCTGGATGGCGTGTGCTCGCCCGCCATGCCGTAGCCCGAAGGCGAGGGTGTCCCGGCGGGCGCGGTGAAGGCGGGGCCCGTGGCGGCGCACCCTCCCAGGAGCAGGAGGCCTGCGGCCAGGGTCAGGGCGACCGCAGGAAGACGCGGATTGCCGGGCAGGCCGGGCATGGCCCTACTTCCCGTCACGGCTGGACCGGACGTCGACCTTGACCGTGGCGGACAGACCCGCCCGCGCGGCCATATCGGGCGGCGGCTGGTCGAACTCGATGCGGACGGGAAGCCGCTGGGTGACCTTGACCCAGTTCCCGGTGGCGTTCTGGGCGGGCAGGGCGGAGAAGGCCTGGCCGGTGCCCGGGGCAAAGCTGGCGACCCGGCCCCTCAGCCGGCCCTGCGGATAGGCCTCGATGTCAATCTCGACCGGCTGGCCTACCCGCATCCGGGCGACCTGGTCTTCCTTGAAGTTGGCCTCGACCCACGGACGGCCCGCCAGGAGCCAGAACGCCGACTGCGAGGCGTTCAGGTAGGCTCCGACCGGCAACTGGTCGACCCGGGCGACCACGCCGTCCGAAGGCGCCAGCACCTCCGTATAGGAGCTGTTGAGACGCGCCCGCTCCAACTGGGCGCGGGCCTGCAGGACGGCTGCGGCCCGTGAGCCCGCCTGGGGGTCGCCGCCCAGGGCGGCGAGGGCTCCAGCGGCGGATTGCTCTGCGGCCTTCAGTTGTTCCCGGGCCAGACGGGCGGAATGACGGGCCTGGTCGGCCTGCTGGGCCGATCCTGCTCCTGCGGCAGCGAGCCCAGCCTGCCGGGAGGCCTCAGCCTCGGCGTAACGCAGGTTCTCACGGGCGGCGGCGACATGCGCCTGCTCCCGAGCGTATCCGGCGCGCTGCTGGCCAACCATTTGCTGGGCACCGGCAAGCTGGGCCTCCGCCGCAGCCAGGTTCGCCTGGGCGTCGCGGGCGTCGAGACGGAACAGGACCTGACCCTTGCGGACCGCCTGGTTCTCGCGGACGTAGATTTCGAGCACTCGTCCGCTGATCGATGGGGCGACCGGGGTCTTGGCCACCTGGACGAAGGCGTTGTCCGTCGTCTGGAAGCGCCCAAGGGAGAGGATGTAGACGGCGAGGGCCGCCAGAATGACCAGGGGGCCGCCGAACATGATAATCCAGCGCCTCGGGATACCCCGGCGTTTGCGGGCTCCGCCCGAAGGCCCTTCCGGCGCCTTATCGCTCACGCGCCTCTCCCCCGGCTACTCGTGCGGTTATGGATGGCCGCCTCGCGGGCGGGACTCCATGGCCGCTTGTTGAGGGCCATGTTCCGCTCAATGCGGTGCGGTAGCAACCCGCGATGTCATAAAGACGAGGATTTTCTGGCGCTTTTTCCATTACTTAGCCGGAGTGTACTCAGCCGTCCAGAAATGAAATCTCCGGTTACTCCCTGGATGGGGATGCCTGAAACGATTTGAGGCGGCCCCCTCCGCTGACCCCGACCATTGCGGCTGGACCGGCCTAACGGCCCTGGATCTGATGATCCGGAAGTCGAGCCCCGTCGAGCGCTTGCCACGGTCATCGGCGTCGGTGCCCGTGTCGGCATTCCAGGGCCAGACGGTGGGGCCGCGATCAACCTTCTGGCCCGCAAGCGGGATCCCGCCCTGCGGAGCCTGACCGAGCGCCTGGCCAGCGGCTAGCCCGGGGCCTCTACCCCCTCGCGCAGGCTGGCGTCGCCGGCGCTGAAGCTCTCCTGCACCAGCCAGAGGCGAAGGAGACGGCGCTTGCGCAACGGGTCGTCCCAGTCCTCGTAGGCGGTGGACCGGGGAGAGAACGTCGGCATCAGGCTTCGGAGAGTCACGTGACGGGATGACGATGATCCTGTCTTAAGGATTCGACAATTCCGGAAATATCGAGATAAAGTCTGGGGCCATGCCCCAAGGTCCCGCCATGCCGCCCACCGACGCCGTCTCCGCCCTCAGCGCCCTGGCGCATCCGGGGCGGCTGGATGTCTTCCGCCGACTTGTCGGTGCCGGTCCCGAGGGTCTCGCCGCCGGCGAGATCGCCCGGGTGACGGGCAGCCTGCCCAACACCCTGTCATCGAACCTGGCCATCCTCACGGCGGCGGGGCTGACCCGGTCCCGGCGCGAGGGCCGTTCCATCCTCTACTCAGC
>CAIWHQ010000156.1 GCA_903912465.1 uncultured Alphaproteobacteria bacterium
CGTGTTGAGGATGACGGCCCGGGCATACCGCCGGAGAACCTCGAGACGGTCTTCGAACGCTTCTACACTTCCCGGCCCAGGGGTTCGGCCTTCGGCGGCAATTCGGGCCTGGGCCTGTCCATCGCCCGACAGATCGTGGAAGCCCAGGGGGGAACCCTCCGGGCTGAGAACCGCACCGGCGATAAAGGCGAGCGCACCGGTGCCTGCTTCCGGGTCCGCCTGCCCCTCCGCCCCGGGCCATGAGACCCGTGGCATGAGCGAGATCCTGCATGCCGGCCTGATCGCCCTGAGGTCGGGCGGGCGCTGGCGGGGCGCTCTGGTATTCGGTCCCTCCGGAAGCGGCAAGAGCGACCTCGCCCTGAGGGCCCTGGACCTGGGATTCCGCCTGGTTGCCGACGACCGCACCCTGGTCTGGACGAGCGCCGGACGCCTCTTCGGCCGGGCCCCGGACGTCCTGCGCGGCAAGCTCGAGATTCGGGGTGCCGGCGTGGTGCGCCTGCCGTGCCTGGACCTTTGCCGGATCGATCTTGCGGTGACCGCAGGGGAGCCTGAGCGCATGCCAGACCGGGAGACCCTCTCGTTGCTGGGGCAGGAAGCGCCACGGCTCCGGGTTCGCCTGACCGAAGCCTCGGCGCCACACCGGATCGCGGATGCACTTTGTCGGCTTGGAGCGGACCGGGAAGAGTCGTATCAAGTCTGCCTTCCGGCGCCGGCGGCGCCCGTTCAGGGTGAGAACGCCCCTTGAGAGCCTTCCCATGATCGGCCTCGTCATCGTGACCCACGGTCGCCTGGCCGACGAGTTCCTTCTGGCCATGGAGCATGTGGTCGGTCCCCAGTCGGGGATCGCCGCCATCTGTATCGGTCCGGACGATGACATGGAGCAGAGGCGACGCGACATCCTCTCCGCCTGCGGGCGGGTGGACGACGGGACCGGCGTCATCCTCCTGACCGACATGTTCGGGGGCACGCCTTCGAACCTTGCCATCTCGGTCATGGAGCAGACCCGGGGCGAGGTCATCGCCGGCCTGAACCTGCCCATGCTGATCAAGCTCGCCAGCGTCCGAAGCCGGCTTGACCTCGCCGGCTGCGTTGCCCAGGCCCAGGAGGCGGGGCGGAAGTACATCTCGGTCGCCTCCTACGTCCTGGCAGGGGACAAGTGACCACCCGCGCCCGGGTCGAGATCATCAACAAGCGCGGACTTCACGCCCGCGCCTCCGCCAAGTTCGTGAAGACCGCCTCCGCCTTCGAAGCCGAGGTGCGCGTCTCAAAAGATGGCGCCGAGGTGGACGCCCGTTCGATCATGGGCCTGATGATGTTGGCCGCCGGTCCGGGCTGCTGCATCGACATCGCCGCGGAAGGGGCTGAGGCGGACGCCGCCCTCGCCGCCCTTGTCGCCCTGGTGGCCAATCGTTTCGACGAGGACGAGTAGCCGTCCGGAGGGGGTTGTGACGCCCGAGGTAGAGATCAAGTTCGACTGCCCCCCCGATGCGATCCATGCGGTGCTTCTGCGGGTCCTGCACGCCCCGCCCCGGGATGGCACCCTCCTGTCCGTCTACTACGACACCCCCGATGAAGCCCTCACGGCCGCCGGTGCCTCCCTGCGCCTGCGCACCGAGGCATCCGGCCGCACGGTCCAGACCCTGAAGTCCGGACAGGGCCTGGCCCGGGGTGAGGTTGAGGCCGAGGTTAGCCCCGGACACCTGGACCTCTCCTGGCCAGAGTTCGCGGGGCCAGAG
>CAIWHQ010000157.1 GCA_903912465.1 uncultured Alphaproteobacteria bacterium
GCCCGTCAAATTCTGGAATTTCGCTTATTCGTTCACCAATATAAAGGGTAAGCCGGTCTTCGTCCCTACAGCGTACACGCTCCGAGTCGCTAAGGAACTGATGCCAATTGTAAAGGCAGCAGTTGGCTTTGAGCAGCACTACTATCACTTCGCCAAAGGCGCGCACATGGCGGCGCTTCACGCCCATCGCGAGAACCGCTTCTTCGGCCGGATTGACCTGAAGAACTTTTTCTATTCGGTGAGCCGCAACCGCGTGAAAGCGGCCTTGCAGGAAATTGGTGTGCCACGCGCAGAGCACTACGCGAAGTGGTCTACCGTGAGGAACCCATACGACGGCCCGCGCTATGCGCTACCTTATGGCTTCCCGCAGTCTCCCCTGCTGGCCACGCTGGTGCTGCGGCGCTCTGCGCTCGGTGTCGCTCTGGACGCGCTTCCTGCGGTAATCCTGAAGTCCATCTATCTCGACGATATCGCTTTGTCGTCCAATGACCTTGGATCCCTCTCTCACGCATTCGAGCAGCTGAAGGCGGCTGTTGGCGACGCGAACTTCGCCATGAACGATGACAAGACGCGCGAGCCTTCCGACCAGATCGACCTGTTCAACTGCGACCTCAGGCATGGATCGACCACGGTCATGAACGACCGCGTAGACGCCTTCTACGCGAGAGACCCGACCCCACCAGGCATTGCTGCCTTCGAGGGTTACCGAGAGAAGATCGCAGACGGAAATAGGTGAACTTCCCCGCCCCCCTGGTCCCGGCCACCTTCCTTCGGCGCTACAAGCGCTTCTTGGCCGATGTCGTGCTTGAGGACGGGTCGGAACTCACCGTCCACTGCCCTAACCCCGGCGCCATGCTGGGGCTGAGCACGCCGGGCCTTCCTGCCTGGTTGTCGATCTCGGACAATCCCAAGCGCAAGCTGTCCCATACGCTGGAGCTGCTCGAGGCCGACGGCGGCCTGGTCGGCATCAACACCCTGCTGCCCAACCGCCTGGTCGCCGAAGCCCTGGAGGCAGGGACAATCCCCGAACTCTCCGGCTACGCCTCGGTCCGCCGCGAGGTGAAGTATGGCAAGGCCAGCCGGGTGGACTTCCTGCTCGAGGACCCGGCCCGGGGCCGCTGCTGGCTGGAGGTCAAGAACGTCCACCTCATGCGCACGCCAGGCCTCGCCGAGTTCCCGGACTGCGTGGCGGCGCGCTCCACCCGGCACCTTGAGGAACTGGCCGACCAGGTCGCCGCCGGCGACCGGGCCGTGGCCCTGTTCGTGATCCAGCGCATGGACTGCGAGGTCTTCAGCGCCTGCGCTGACCTGGACCCGGCCTTCGCCCGGGGGCTGGAGGCGGCGGCTTCGGCTGGGGTCGAGGTCATGGCCTGGAGCTGCGAGGTCGAGGCTGGCGGCGTCCGCATCGTGAGCCCCCTGCCCTGGCGGCGTTGACTTCCCGGCTCCCGGTGCCAGCATCCCTTGCATGCTCGCCGCCCTGATCCTCGCCGCCGCCGTGTCCGCAGCGCCCACACCCGTCCGGCTTCAGGCCCTGTTGGCGCCGGTCGGGGGGGTACCCGTCAAGGTCCGTTCGATCCAGTGCAAGGTCCTGGGTGACCCCACCGAGCATCTCTGCACCTGGCGGCAGAAGCGGTCTGGGCGCGGTGCCTGGGAGCCCTGGTCCGCCATCCTGGCCCAGGACGGCGACACCTGGATCCTGATCGACACGCCCGGCCGGACGTCGCAACCCTGATCGGACTGTGCTAGGCAGAGGGCTATGAACCAGAGCGACACCGTCGATTTTCAGCACAAGACCGGCCACATCCGCCTGCACGACGAGGCGGGCTTCGAAGGCATGCGAAAGGCGGGCCGCCTGGCCGCCGAGTGCCTCGACATGCTGACGCCCCACGTGGTTCCCGGCGCTGTGACC
>CAIWHQ010000158.1 GCA_903912465.1 uncultured Alphaproteobacteria bacterium
GTTTTTCCCTGTAGCTGGCGACGCCTTCGCGGAAGTCGTCAGTCTGGGTACACAGGTCCTGTTCCTTGTCAGCATCGGCAAAGCCCACATCATAGGGGTCGTCCAGGGCTGACCAGACCTGCGCCTTCATCGCGGCAAGGGCTCGGGGGGCTGCTTGAGATGCAATTTGCCGGGCGTAGGTGGTCACGTGCTCGCTCAGAGCGTCGTCCTCCAGGACAGTGTTGACGATGCCAAGCCGTTCAGCCTCGACGCCGTCTATACGTCGGGCGGAATAGAGAAGGTCAAGTGCCCGGGCAGAGCCGACCAGGCGTGCCAGGAGCCACCCAGAGCCCTTTTCCGCCGGCACGCCCAGACGGGCGAAGGTCGCGTTCATCACTGCAGACCGGGCAGCAAAGCGGATGTCGCAGTGAAGGGCGAGGATGAAGCCCCAGCCGAAGGCCGGGCCATTGATCGCGGCGATCGTCGGCTTGCGCGAGGTGATCAATTCATTCCAACCGCCCGAGAAGAACCGTGACAGATCCGGTCCGACGTCGTCTCCCCATTGCGGTGGCGCGACGTCCTCTGTTGTCGAGAGTGCGCTGGAGGACCCGCCCGCTCCAATGACGCTCAAATCTAGGCCCGCGCAGAACCCGCGCCCCGCGCCTGTGATGACGATCACCCGGCATTCAGGATCGGCTGCCGCGCGCCGGACAGCGGTGAAGAAGAGCTGCAACATGGCCGGGGTGAGCGCATTCAGCTTCTCGGGTCGGTTGAAGGTAATCACGGCCACGCCGTGATCCACGCTGTAACCGATCTGATCGTGCTCGCTCATCCGACTCTCCCTGGTGGGTGGCACCGTCAGCATGACCGAACCTGGACCATTGCACGACATCAAAGCGAATAACATTCGCATATTGACCTGTGAAGTCCCCGTGCCTCCAGTCCACCGCCGGGTGTGAGCGCCTTGCCTCGACGGTGCTCCATATCCCGTGAGGCGCTTTGAAAGGAGAGCGCGACCACCTGCCGGACCCAAGCGTCTGAACTCATCCTACGGGTGGTGGAAGGTTCGTCTGAGGCCCATTCTGGGTTTGGTTCTTGTGGCCTCGCATTGGCAAACCCGCTGACCTAGATCCTGTTTCGATCCGATGACCGGTTCCGATGGATCGGAACAGGATCTAGGCCGACGGGGTCGCGGTGGGGGCAGGGGCAGGGGAAGGCGAAGGTGCAACCGCCGCCTTGGGCCTCTGGAGCTTGATGCTGCGCCCCTCAAACGAGGCTCCCGGCTCGATGGCCAGCTGCTCGGCGGTGATGTCGCCCTCGACACTCGCCGTGCCGTGGAGGCGCACCTGCTTGGCGGTAATCCCCCCGGCGACGCGCCCCCGGACCTCGGCGGTCTCGGCGACCACCTGGCCCTCGACCCTTCCCGTCTCCCCGATGGTCAGCCTCTCTACCTTCACGTCACCGCGCACCAGTCCGTCGATCTGAACCTCGCTGTCGCTCTGTACCGAGCCTTCGATGATCAGGTTCTGGGCCAGGATAGAGGCTGGCCGGGCGCGGTTGCGGACCGTCGCCTCGGTGCCTGAGGCCGGAGAGGCCAGGGGGTTGATCTCGGGAGCCGGGGAAATCCGGTTATCCGGCTTGGGTGCTGGCTTGCTGAACATTTTCACCTGCGCGGATGAAACGATAGGGGTTAACCGCCCGGCCGTTGAGCCAGATCTCGTAGTGAAGGTGGGGACCGGTGGACCTGCCCGTACTGCCAAGGGCACCGACCCTCTGGCCCACGGCGACCCTTTGGCCGGGGGACACGGAAATCGCGGACAGATGGGCGTAGCGGGTCTTGAACCCCCGCCCATGGTCGACCTCGATCGTTTTGCCGTACCCAGACCGGACGCCGGCGAATGACACGACCCCCGGGGCCGTCGTCATGACCGGTGTGCCGAACCCAGACACGAAATCGAGGCCGGAATGGAAGGCCGGGCGGCCCGTGAAGGGATCGAAGCGTACGCCAAAGCTGCTGGTCGTACGGGCGCCGACCTGAGGTTGGGCAAAGGGGAGTTGACTGGCGGCTTCGGACAGGGCGTCCGCGACCGAAAGGTTCTCTGCCGCGCGCTGAATGCGCGCCGCGAAGCGTTCGTCGACATCCAGCACCGCGGCAAGGGCCCGGGAGTCGGGTGCCTCGAGCAGGGGGCCTCCCGACGCCGCGGGTGAGGCGAAGCTGGACGGGGCGAGGCCCGCGAGACGGAAGGCCAGGCGCAGCCGGTCCGCTCTTCCGCGCGCATAGTCGTTGGCGGCGTCGGCGAGCCGCTCCTGATTGGCCTGGATCCCGGCTATGCGCTCGACCGGGCTTGAATCTGCATTCGGAACGCCCCGGAGCGCCGGCGACAGCGCCGCCATGGCCCCAGGCTCGCCGCGAAGGTCGGTGAGGAGCAGGGCGAGGGCCGCGTGACGCTTCTCGATGGTTTCCGCGAGGCCACCCAGGGTGGCATCAGAGGCGTTCAGCTGTGCAACGGCGCTGTTCAGCCGGGCCTCGCGATCGGCCACCCAGCGCTCGGACCGGGCCTGCATACGGGCCAGTTCGCGGTCACTCCGCGACTGGGTGAAGGCACCGACCGCGATGGCGATCGAGGACGTGGCGATCCACACGACGGCACCGAGGACGAGGGCCGCGAAGAACATCTGCCGAGCGGGTGACAGGACGACGCCCTTCATCTCTCCGCCGGAGCGAAGATAGAGGTGCCGTTCAGGGAAGAGGGCCTGGATCAAGCCGCGGACTTGCGCGATGCGCGTCATGCTCACCTTGCCGGTAGCCGATGGGGACGTTGTTATTGTCTATTAGGGACCTAGCTGGCAACCCGATGATTCCGCCCGGGTCCTCCGGTCAGAGGCCCTGGGCGGCCTTGAGGACTTCCGCCGCGTGGCCGGGAACCTTCACCTTCCGCCAGATCCGGCGGATCCCGCCATCCGCCCCGATCAGGAAGGTCGAGCGCTCGATGCCCATGTATTTGCGTCCGTACATGCTCTTTTCGACCCAGGCACCGTAGGCCTCGATCATGGAGCCTTCCGGGTCCGAACCCAGGGGGACCTTCAGGTCGTACTTGGCGGTGAACTTGCCGTGGCTGGCGACGGTGTCCTTGGACACGCCAAGGACCTGGGTGCCCGCGGCTGCGAACTCGCCAGAGAGGGCGGAGAATTCCTGCGCCTCCTTGGTGCAGCCTGAAGTGTCGTCCTTGGGATAGAAGTAGATCACCAGGGGCTTCCCAGCGAAGTCGGACAGCCGCACAGGGCCGTCGGCGCCAGCAAGTTCAAAGCCCGGTGCCTTTGCGCCCTCGGTGAGTTCCGTCATCTTTCCCTCCTCAGGGCTCCACGACCAGGCGAACCCGGCGCTTACCCGATCTCAGCTCGGCCTCGCCAGGAGGCAGTTCGGTAAAGGCTGCCGGATCCGAGACCTTCTCGCCCTGGATCCGGAAGCCGCCGTTTGCGATCTGCTTGCGCGCCTCGGAATTCGAAGCGGCAAAGCCGACCGCCACCATCAGGCCCGCATGGGACATGGCGGCGAGGTCCGAGGCTTTCAAGGCCAGGGTGGGCATGTCGGCGGACAGGCCACCGGCCTCGAAGGCCACCCGCGCGGCCTCTTCCGCCGCTGCAGCCGCCTCTGTGCCGTGCAGCATGGCCGTCGCCTCGGTCGCCAGAACCTTCTTGGCCTCGTTTATGCCGGAGCCCGTCAGCGCCTCCAGCCGGGCGATGTCCTCGAGGGGCAGGTCGGTGAACAGCTTCAGGAACCGTCCGACGTCGGCGTCCTCGGTGTTCCGCCAGAACTGCCAGTAGTCGTAGGGGGCCAGCATGTCGGCGTTCAGCCAGACGGCTCCCGAGGTCGTCTTGCCCATCTTCTGGCCCGAGGCAGTGGCGAGCAGGGGCGTGGTCAGGCCAAAGGCCTGCTTCTGGTCGACCCGGCGGATCAGCTCCACCCCGTTGAGGATGTTGCCCCATTGATCCGACCCGCCCAACTGCAGCTGGCAGGCGTACTTGCGCTCCAGTTCCAGGAAGTCGGTGGCCTGCATGAGCATGTAGTTGAACTCGAGGAAGGTCATGGGCTGCTCGCGCTCGAGGCGCAGCCGGACGGAGTCGAAGGTCAGCATGCGATTGATGGTGAAGTGCACCCCGTAGTTCCGCAGGAACTCGACGTAGCCCAGCTTGTCGAGCCAGTCGGCGTTATTCACCATGATGGCATCGGTCGGGCCGTCGCCGAAGGTCAGGAAGCGGGCGAACACGGTCTTGATGCTGTCGATGTTGGCCTGGATCTTTTCCTCGGTGAGGAGGGGACGCGACTGGTCCTTGTCGGTGGGATCGCCCACCTTGGTGGTGCCTCCACCCATCAGGACGATGGGTTTGTGGCCCGCCTGCTGCAGGCGGCGCAGCATCATGATCTGGATCAGGCTGCCGACGTGCAGGCTGGCCGCCGTGGCATCGAAGCCGATGTAGCCTGTGACGATCCCGGCTCTTGCGGCGGTGTCCAGTTCCTCCGGATGGGTGATCTGGTGGAGGTAGCCGCGTGCCTGCAGGGTTCGCAGCAGGTCGGACTTGAACTCGGCTTGGGGGGTCATGGTCGGCTCCGGGAGGCTCGGGCGGGCCGGCGCCGTCTCCAGAGCGCGCCGGCCGGGGAAGGCGGCGCGAAAAGTCTCACGCCGTCGTCAGGGGCGGCGGTAATAGGACCGGGTCTGGGTGAGGGCCTGAAACACGCCGCTGGCCTAGGCTCCGACGCCGTGGCAGTCAAGCGCCATGCGCGTTCTCGGCTTCATGACCGGCACCTCCCTCGACGGGATCGACATGGCGATCCTGGAGACCGACGGAGAGACCCTGCACGGCTTCGGCCCTGCCGCCGAGGCCCCCCTGCCGGACCCCCTGAGGGCGCTCCTGGGTCGCACCATCGGGGTTGCCCTCCAGCACCCCAGGGGGGCAGCCGAGCCCCCACTCTTCGCAGAAGCCGCCCGGGCGGTCGCCCAGGCGCACTTCGAGGCTGGCGGGGCCTTTCTCCGGTCCTGTGGGCTGACGTGGTCAGACCTCGACCTGATCGGCATGCACGGCCAGACCGTCCTGCACGAGCGACCCTCCCAGGGACGTCCGGGACGCACCCTGCAGCTGGGTGATGGCGACTGGCTGGCCCGGGCTGCAGGGGTCCCCGTGGCCTTCGATTTCCGCTCGGCCGACGTGGCCGCGGGCGGGGAGGGGGCCCCGCTGGCGCCGGTCTATCACATCGCCCGGGCGGCTGCCTCGGGCCTGCCGGCACCCCTTGCGGTGCTCAATGTCGGCGGCGTCGCCAACCTGACCTGCTGGGCGGGGGGCGATAGGGTCGCAGCCTTCGACACGGGACCCGGCAACGGCTTGATTGACCAGGTGGTGCAGGCGCGCACCGGCGACCGGTTCGACCGCGATGGACGGCTGGCACGATCGGGGAGGGTCATACCTGAGGTGCTGGCGCGCCTGCTCGACCATCCCTACTTCACAGAGCCGCCCCCCAAATCCCTCGACCGCTACGATTTCTCGCCGGCTCCGACGGACGGGCTGGACCTGGCCGATGCAGTGGCCACCCTGACGGCCTTCACAGCCGAGGCGGTTGCGCGGGGGTTTGGCCTGGTCGACATCCAGCCGGCCAGCCTTGTCGTCACGGGCGGCGGACGGCGAAACCCCGCCCTGATGGAAGCCCTGGCGGGCCGTCTGTCCTGCAA
>CAIWHQ010000159.1 GCA_903912465.1 uncultured Alphaproteobacteria bacterium
AAGTCCCGCCCAGTCCACCAGCGCCGACACCCGGTCCAGGGCCGGAACCCCACCCCGCCGAGCCGCACCCATCTCGCCAAACCCAAGCTGTCCCGTCGATTTCACAGACATCAAAAGCCCTCCACCGCCACAGCAGAGAATCACGATCCGGGGATTTCGCAACAGTCCCCTTGGGGGAGCAATTGGCCTTCTAATTCCTCCCCCCAGGGGGAGGTGGACCGGGGCAAGGCCCCGGGACGGAGGGGGTCAACGGCGTCTCAACTGACCCCCACTCCTAACGACGGCGAAATGCCGCCGGCGCCTAGTCCGTGAACACCACCGTCTTGCGGCCATTCAGCAGGACCCGGTCTTCCAGCACCCAGCGCACCGCCCGGGCCAGGACCCGGCGCTCGATGTCGCGCCCCTTGCGGACCAGGTCCTTGGGCTGGTCGCGGTGGCTGATCCGCTCCACGTCCTGCTCGATGATCGGGCCCTCGTCGAGGTCGGGGGTGACGAAGTGGGCCGTGGCGCCGATCACCTTCACCCCCCGGGCGTGGGCCTGGTGATAGGGCCGCGCGCCCTTGAAGCCCGGGAGGAAGGAGTGGTGGATGTTGATGCACCGCCCGGCCAGGTGCCGGGCCAGGTCCTCGGACAGGATCTGCATGTAGCGCGCCAGGATGACGAGGTCGGTTCCCGTGGCGGCGATCAGGTCCCGCAGGCGCGCCTCCTGGTCGGCCTTGGTCTCGGGGCTCACCGGCAGGTGGTGGAAGGCGATTCCCTTCAGGTCCGTGTGCGGAAAGCTGGCCTCCGGGTGGTTGGAGACCACGGCCGAGATGTCCATGGGCAGCTCGCCCTGGCGCCAGCGCCAGATCAGGTCAGCCAGGCAATGGTCGGTCTGCGAGGCCAGGATCATCACCCGCCGCCGGGCCTTGGGATCGCGAAGGCTCCAGTCCATGGACAGGTCCGCCGCCAGGGCCGCCAGCCCCGGCCGCACCGCCTCCGCCCCGCCGGGGCCGGGGGAGAAGACCACGCGCATGAAGAAGCGGCCGGTCTCGCCGTCGTCGAACTGTTGGGCGTCAAGGATATTGGCGCCGTGCTCGAACAGCAGGGTCGAGACCCGGGCCACGATGCCAGGCCGATCGGGACAGGACAGGGTGAGGATCACGGACAGGCTCCCAGGACGCGCCGGCGGAGACCCCGTATGCCGCAGGCCGGGAAGGCGCGCTGCCTCAGGCTCGCCGGGGCGGCGGCTCAGATGCCGCCAAGCAGGGCGGGCAGGATATAGCGCTGGACGCCCTGCAGGATGAGCAGGGCGAAGACCGGAGTGATGTCCAGGCCGCCGATGGGCGGGATGATGCGCTGCAGGGGTGCCAGGACCGGGGCGGTCAGGATCTCCAGGACCCTTTGGACACCGGCCACGGCGCTGTTGCGCAGGTTGATGACGTTGAACGCCGTCAGCCAGGACATGATCGCGCCGATGATGATCGCCCAGATCATGAGCGAGATCAGGCCGTTGAGGATAAAGTGCAGGAAGCTTCCAATCATTCCCGCCTCATAATGCCCCCGCACGCCGGCGGCAAGACGGGACCGCCAAGCCGTCTTGACAGCCCCGCCCCAAAACCGCTTATTCCGCGCCTTCCTTGGGGCCGTAGCTCAGTTGGTAGAGCGCATCGTTCGCAATGATGAGGTCAGGGGTTCGACTCCCCTCGGCTCCACCAGGAAGTCCCCCTCATACCCGTTAAGCTACCCGGTACCTGCGTTTCCGGACCGGGGCGCACGTGCTAATATGGCCCATGTTCGGCCCCACCTGGCCCTACCGGCTCCAGCCGATGATTGATCCCCTCTTCCGGATAGGGCTGGCACCCGCCGTCGCCCTCTGGGCCATGAGCCTGGGGACGCCTGTCGGTGCCCATGCGCCGGGGTGCCTGTTCCGTCTTGTCCTGGGGCAGGACTGCTGGGGCTGCGGGACGCTGAGGGCCCTGGCCGCCCTCCTGCGCCTCGACCTTTCCGGCGCCCTGGCGCTCAACCCCCTCAGCCCGCTGGTGGCGGCGACCCTGGTCGTCCTGTCCGCTTCAGGGCTCCTGGAACTTCACACCCGATACCGGAGAGCTCCCCATGGCTGAATTCACCTTCATGGAGCAGCAGATGCTGACCCAGGACCTGAGCGATCAGCAGAAGGTCCTGTTCAACGGCCAGTTCCTCTCGGAGAGGAAAGACCGGACCCTGATCTTCGTGGTCTCCCTGATCTTTGGCTATCTCGGCGTCGACCGCTTCCTGGTGGGTGACATTGCCTGGGGCGTCCTGAAGCTGCTCACCTTCGGCGGCTGCGGCATCCTGTGGCTGATCGACCTCTTCCTGATCTGGAACCGGGTCGATGACTTCAACCGCCGCAAGGCGCACGAGATCCTCGACACCATCCGGATGACGATGCGGGCGACTCCACCACCCCCGGCTCCGGCGGCCTAGGTCGGCTCGGCGGAAGGAGCCGCCAGGCGCGCGCCGATCTCAGGCGAAACCGGCGTTTGCGGCACACGCCTTCGGACCTGTCCGCCGCCCGGAGGTCAACTCCCGGAGATGTAGGCCTTCAGGCCGTCGGCCTCGGCCTCGACCTCGGAAATCTTCCACTTCACCAGGTCGCCGATGGAGACGATTCCGACCAGCCGCCCGGCCTGGACGACCGGCAGGTGGCGGATCCGCCGGTCCGTCATGCGCGAGAGCAGGGAATCGAGGGTCTCGCCCGGCTCGGCGAACACCACGTTCACCGTCATGTAGGCGGAGACCGGGCGCGACGTGACCTTGACGTCGCCGCCGGCCACCGCCCGGACGATGTCGCGTTCGGAGACAATACCCACCACGCGATCACCCTCCGTGACCACCAGGGCGCCGATGCGTTTGGAGTGCAGGCGTTCGGCGACCTGGCCGACCGTGTCTGTGGGCGCGACGGTGAAGACCGCATCGCCCTTGGCCCGAAGAATCTGCGAGACCAGCATGGTGTCCCCCGTTCCCGTCCGTGATGGAGAAGTCTGCCTACGGGTCCGGTGACAAGGCAAATCAATCAATCGTCAAGCACCGAACCCGCGCGGCGGGCTCGCCGGGTTGTGTCTCAACGCGCGCCTAGCCCGGTCTCCGCAGGGACCTCAGGCATGTCGCGAAACCTGCAGCCCTGCGGCAACGCAGACCTAAAGGCTGTTCACAGCCCTGTAGGCCGCGCTCCAGGCCTCGGGGATTTGCCGCCATTTTTCCGGTTGGTACGCCCGCACGATTGGCGAGGGATGGAGCGAACTCGAGAGGCTAAAGACGCCAGCCGCAAGGAGCGGGTGAGCTTGCTCGGCCCGCTTGCCCACGAGCACCACAGCCCGCAGTCTCGGCAAAAGCTGAACGAGCCGGAGCGCTTCGTTTGCGCCCTCCCTCACTTCGCGCGCAGTCACCTTCCGCGTCCCGTTCCAGCCCGGAATCAGGTTCCAGAGCACGGTCTCCCAGCGGGGAATGCCGGCCTGCCGCATGAAGGTGAAGATGGCCTCGGCGGTCGGGTCGTCATTGTCGCGGCTGATGTAGCCGGAGCCTGCACGCCCCGACCGGGAGGCCGAGGTCATCGGGCCGGGCTTCTCCAGGAGGAAGAGCAGGCGTGACTCGACCCCGCCATCGAGGGGATCGAAGTCCGGAAACTCAGCGGTCGACCGGGCCCGGAGGTCCTCGACATACTGGGTCAGGGGGCGGATATGCGGCTCCGCCAGGAGCGCGCGCCGCGCCTCACGGGCCTCCGGGTCACGCAGGCTGCGGGGTGCCTCGGGCTCCCGCCCGGGGCTCACCCCAGCCCCCGCAGGTAGCCCAAACTCGCCTCCACGCTCGGCCAGTAGGGCTCGGGGGGGAAGTCGTGCTCGACGAAGCGGTGTTCGACGCCAGCTTCCGCGCCGGCGGCCAAGAGGGCGGGGAAGTCGCGGGTTCCGGCGCCGACATTGTCCATGCCGCCGTCGGCCCGGTAGTCCTTCAGGTGCAGGAGGCGGACCCGGCCGGCCATCTTGCGGATCATGGCCAGGGGGTCCTCGCCGCCGCGCTTCAGCCAGTAGACGTCCAGCTCGAAGCTGACGAGGGCGGGATCGAGGCCGGCGACCAGGCGGTCGAAGGGGCGGGTCCCGTCGGGGTCGACGGCGAACTCGAAGTCGTGGTGGTGGTAGGCGACGCGGAAGCCGGCGTCGCTGGCGGTGCGCGCAAAGGCGTTCAGGCT
>CAIWHQ010000160.1 GCA_903912465.1 uncultured Alphaproteobacteria bacterium
ACCCGCCTCCAGCCCCGCTTCGGGACCCTGCCCGAGGTAGAGGTCGGCGCGGATGTCGCCGCGGATGGCACCGCCGGTGTCCAGGGCGGTCACGAGCCGGCGATAGGCCGGTATGGCGCCGGACAGGAGCGGGCTTCTGGCATCGATCCAGTAGAGGTCACCCGCCACGTGCCGCGACAGGTCGACCGCAATGGCCCGGCCCGGCGGGAGGGGAACGCCTGCGGCCCCCCTGGGGGGCAGTCCGTCCTCCGTCCCCAGGCGGAAGAAGACGTAACGGGGATTGAGGGCCATGACGGCGTCGGCCTCCGGCCCCCTGTGGGCGGCCAGCCAGGACCGGATGCCCTCCGCCGAGGTCTGCCCCGCCTCCAGGAGCCCGCGCTCGCGCATGGCGTTGGCGACCCCGGAGAAGGTCTGGCTGTTGGTGCCGGCGAAGACCGCCCGGACGGGCGGGCCAACGGGGAAGACAAGCGTTCCTGAGCCCTGGATCTGGAGGAAGAACTTTTCCTCAGGCTTCAGCCAGGCGAGAGCATCCGGCGCAGGACGGGCCTCGATCCTTGCCCGGTCAGGATAGACTCCCCCCTCCGGGGGCAGGTCGGCGGGGCGGGGGCGCAGGGGCGCAGAGAATATCCCGTCCGGAGTCCGTCTGGCCTCATAGATCGGGGCGAAATAGCCCGTCAGAACGCCTTCTCCCGGAAGGGGTTGGGCCAGGAAGCGGCGTTCGAAGAAGTCACGGGCAGCGACCGCGTCCAGGAGGTCCACGGCCATGGCGTCGCGGCAAGCCTCCGCCATGCCGGGGATCCGACGCACCCGGCAATTGGCGCGCCAGGCCTCGAAGGCGGCGGCATGGTCCTCCTCGGCCCAACCCGGCAGGTTGGAAAGGGGGCGAAGCGCCTCGGCGGGAGGCTGTAACTGGGGGTTGGACTGAGGCTGCGCCGGCGCGGGGACCGCCGGACGCGGGGTCGGGCCCGGGATCGGGCGGGGGGTCGGGGCCGTCGCGCAGGCGGCGAGCAGGAAGAGCCCGGCCAGGGCGAGGAGACCCGGCCCGCGCACGGCTCAGGCCTCGGCGGCGTCGACGCCCGCAAGGCGCCAGGCGCCTTCGCGATCCGAAAGGTCGCGCTCGAAGGTCCACAGCTCGGCTGTCCGACGCTCGAAGGCATGCAGCTCGGCGTCAGCCGAATTCCGTGTGGTCTGCGACAGCTCGCCCAGGAAGCGGACGACGATGCGGACCCGGTCGCCATCGACTTCGGCGCTCTCAACGTCCGAGCGCGGAGGGTTCGGCATCTCGACGCCTTCCTGGCGACCGGCGGCTTCCCGCTCGGCCATGCCGGTCTCGAAGGCCGCCATGACATCCGGAGTGAGGAGGGGCTTAAGCACCTCCCGGTCCCCCGCGGCATAGGCGGTGACGATGGACCGATAGGCCGTTCGGGCCGTGGTCAGAAACACCTGGGGCTCAAAGCCCGGATCCCGGGCCCGCACGGCGGCGAGCCCTTCGGGGGGCTCATCGGGAGCAGCGGCGTCAGGGGTGAGGGGAACCCCGGGCCGGCGCAGCGGTGCTGCATCAGGGGCGCGCACGGCCCGGTCTTCGGGTTGGCGGCCGACCCGACGTCCCAGCACGGCATAGAGCTGGATGAGGGCCAGGACAGCGACGATGGCGAGGAGGATCAACTGCAGCACGGCTTGGGCGGTTCACTTCAATCGTTGCGTTCAGCCCTTCATATAGAGGTTTCTATCGCTCCCGTCAGGTGCCGGGCGCCGAGATTGCGCACGGGTCGCCCCCATGATAGCCAGCCCGACGGGTTTCGGGCCGGTTCTGAGGCCGGTTATCAGCCCAATTCTCGGGCCGCTCCGGGGCGGTCCAGGTCCATACGGAGCCTAGCGAATGTCCGACGCCGATTCCCAGATTGCCCCCGCCGAGGCCGCCGCCGCCCCCGAACCTGGCATACGCATCCTGGCGCAGTTCGTCCGGGACCTTTCGTTCGAGAACCCGCGGGCACCGGATGTCCTGAGGTCCGGCGGACCCCAGCCCCAGATCGACATGGGCGTCGAGATGAACGCCCGGGGCCGGGATGATGGGCTCTTCGAGGTCGACCTGCGGCTATCCGCCCGTGCCGTCCGCGAGGACGGGCCGGTGTTCATGGTCGAACTGGTCTATGGTGGTCTGTTCGCCATCGATGGGGTCCCGAGCGACAGCCTCGAGCCCGTCCTGCTGGTGGAATGTCCCCGGTTCCTGTTCCCCTTCGCCCGGCGGATCATCGCCGACGTGACGGCCGATGGCTCCTTCCCGCCCTTCATGCTCGACCCGATCGACTTCAGCGCCGTCTACATGGCCCGCAAGGCCGAGGCCGAAGGCATGGGTGAGGCCCAGGGCACCGCCTGACCTTTCAGGACGGGTCGGCTTCCAGCCAGATCTTCCAGAGGTCGGACTTCAGCGTCCCAAGGACAAACTCCGCATGCCGTGTACGCTCGGCCTCGGTGGAGTGGCGCGGCAGGGCGTTGGGTCGCGCACCATAGGCACCCCGAACCGCTGACGCCGCCGGCGCTGAGGTGGACTCGATCGTCAGCTCCAGGGCCCGCTCACGGCCGCCGCTGAGCTCCAGATAGACAGCCGCCAGAAGCCGGG
>CAIWHQ010000161.1 GCA_903912465.1 uncultured Alphaproteobacteria bacterium
CACCAGATCTCGCAGAAGCACTTCGGCAAGATCTGCCTCGAGATCTGAAGCGCCTTCCCGGTCGCCGCCTCGGCCGCTCCGATGGGCCTCAGGCCGCCGCGGTATGCGCCACCGGCCTCAGACCTGTCCGGATCGGGTCTCCCGGGAGCGCAGCCGCCAACGATGGGAACCGGATCCAAACCGGCGCTCGAAGGGAGAGCCGAGGTCCGACGCCTCCATTTCGAAAGCCCTGACCATCCGGGTTTCGAGATCGCGGCTGGCGGGCAGGCCGGTGCGGCTGGCGATGTAGGACAGGATGAGGGATCGGTGGCATTCCCCGCCAGCCGCCCTCAGGCCTTCGCGAATCCAGTCGCGCAGGGTCTCGACCGGCGGCAGGTCCGTCGGGGTTGCGTGTCCTTGATGCCGCTGGGGCCCCACGATCGCCTCCGCAAAGAGAGAGGAAGGCTGATGGCGTACCTCTGTGACAGAAGCCCCGACGGAACGACGACACGCAGATGAAACCGGGTGTGGGACTCAGTCTCAGGGGTGCATCCCCCGCCACCCTGGGGCAGGGTGGTGGCAAGGCACGGATGCGGAGGCGCCCATGGGACGGTTCGAAGGCAGGGTGGCGGTCATTACGGGCGGGGCCTCGGGCATTGGCGCCGCCGCCGCCCGCCGGTTCCACGCCGAGGGCGCCTCGGTCCTCCTGGCCGATCTCAACACCGAGGCGGGCGAGGCCCTGGCCGCTGAACTGGACGACGGACGCGCGCGCTTCCGCCGGGTGGACGTGGCCGCCTGGCCGGAGGTCGATGCCCTGGTGGCCGACGCCGTCCAGGCCTTCGGCGGCCTCGACATCCTGTTCAACAATGCCGGTATCGGCAGCTTCGCCACCGCCGCAGACCTGGCCGTCGAGGACTGGCGCCGGGTGATCGACGTGGACCTGTCCTCAGTTTTCTATGGATGCAAGGCGGCGATTCCCGCCCTGCGCGCCCGGGGTGGCGGTGCCATCATCAACACTGCCTCCATCTCGGGCCTGGCGGGAGACTTTTCCTTCGCGGCCTACAACGCCGCCAAGGCCGGGGTGATCAACCTGACGCGCGCGGTGGCCATCGATCACGCCCGGGAGAACATCCGGGTCAATGCCGTCTGCCCGGGGCCTGTAGACACCCCCATCATCGCCGGCATCAACGACCTGCAGGGGGTGCGCGAGGCCTGGGACGCCCGGGTGCCCATGGGCCGCTTCGCCCGGCCCGAGGAGATTGCCGCCGTGGTCGCCTTCCTGGCCTCAGACGACGCCAGCTACATGACCGGGTCCATCCTGGCCGTCGACGGCGGGGTCACCGCCCATACCGGCCAGCCTGACCTGCCCCGCATGCTGGGCCTGGCCTGAGGAGGACGGGGAATGAAGAAGGTCGTCGGCGAAAGCCTGGACTCCCTGGATGGCTACAGCCTCGTCGAGGCGCCGGTCCCTGAGCCCCGCCCGGGACAGGTGCGACTGCGCGTCACGGACTGCGGCCTCGGATACGTGGACGCCCTGGTTGCCCTGGGCCGCTACCAGGTCAAGCCGCCCCTGCCGCATACCCCGGGCCAGGAGATCGCCGGTGTGGTCGACGCCCTCGGCGATGGGGTGGAGGGCCTGGCGCCCGGCGACCGAGTGATGGCCACGGTGGCGGGGGGCTTC
>CAIWHQ010000162.1 GCA_903912465.1 uncultured Alphaproteobacteria bacterium
AGGCCCGGGAAGACGCCTGGCTGAACTGCCTGAGGGGTGCTGCGGGCACCTAGAGCCTGTTCCCTACAGATGGAACGTCTGAAGGGGCAAAAGCTCTAGGTCCAAAACGTCAGATCCTGTTTGGATCCGATGACCGGTTCCCCCTCATCGGAACAGGATTTAGCCCAGCTTGAAGCCCCAGGACGCTGCAAAGGCGACCGCCAGGCCGATCCCCACGCCGACGGCGAGCCGCCAAAGCGGCGCGCGTACGAGCCCCTGGACCGGGCCACTGAACCGTCTCACCCCGGTCACCATGGGCCGGAGCAGATCCTCGCGCTTGCGTAAGACGTAGTAGAGGATGGCGGCGAGATGCAGGACCACCAGGGCCTGGATCAGCCGGAAGGACAGCTCATGCCACTCGGCGATCTGGCGGGCGAGGTCGAAGTCGATGCGGTCGGCAAGCGGGCCACCCTCGAAGCCGTCCTCGTCGATCGCAAACAGGCCGAGCCCCACCTGCAGGGCCACCAGCCCCAGGAGGGCGATGACGGACAGGGCGCCCAGAGGATTGTGGCCTGCACGCTCGGGGGCGTGCCCCTGGCGGCTGGCGTCAAGATAGGCCCGGATCGCTGAAGGCCCGCGAACAAACTGCGAGAACCGCGCCGTGGACCCCCCTGCAAAGCCCCACCAGACCCGGAAGGCGACCAGGCCCAGGATGGCGTATCCCGCCCCCCGGTGCACGGTCATCTGCTCGCCGGCGGTCAGCCAGGCAACCAGGACGAGAATGGCGAGGGCCCAGTGAAAGAAGCGGGTCGGACCGTCCCAGACCGGGGTGGGGGACTCGCTCATGGCGAAAACCTTCTTAGGCGCGCAATCAATCCTGCTTGAACTTGTCGTGGCAGCCCTTGCAGGTGCCGCCGACGATGCGGACCTGGGCACGGGCGCCGGCCACGTCGCCGGCCCGGGCGAGGGTCTCGAGCTTGGCGGCCGCAGGCTCTAGCCGGCTGGCGGCTGCAGCGAACCCGGCCGGATCGGTCCAGATTTCAGCCTTGGCTTCCGTCTTGATACCGGCCTCGGGGCCAGTCCCCTTGGGAAACCAGGTGTTGATCTTGGGGGCCAAGCCCCGAATGGTGGCGGCGTTGGCGGCGATGACGGCCATGTCCGGCGTATCTGCCTTGAGGCCATCGTTCATGGCCTTCATGGCCTTGCCCATGCTCTTGAAGTTAGCTTGCCGCGTCTCGATCACTGTTTTCGCGTTGACGGCGGCGAGAGCGGCTCCACCCGCCAGCGCCAGGGTGGCGGCACAGGCAGCGGCGGAAAGCAGGCGGCGGGACAAGGTCATAAGGAAGTCTCCGACTGGAAAGGCGTTTGCTTAACATAGCAGGAACTGGCCGCGCCGGGTCAATTGTTGGCTCAATGCTGGACATCGCGTCCGGTGAAGGCCCTGCGAAGGGTCAGGATCAGGACAGCGATGTCAAAACCCAGGCTCCGACGGGCGAGATACTCGGCATCGAGCTCAACCTTGCGCTCGAGGTCGATGACATCCCGGCCGTTGATCTGGGCCCATCCGGTCAGCCCGGGCCGCAGGACCTGAACGCCGGCACCCGTCCGCAGGGCGATCAGATCATGCTGGGTATGCAGGGCAGGCCTTGGGCCCACCAGGCTCATCTTGCCCGCAAGTATGCTCCAGAGCTGGGGAAGCTCGTCGAGGCTGGTCCGGCGAAGCCACCGCCCCGCGGGTGTGATCCAACGGTCCGGGTCCTCCAGCGCCTCGGTCGCCATATCCGGCGCATCTGTGCGCATTGTCCGGAACTTCGGCATCAGGAAGAGCCGGTTGTCCCGCCCGAAGCGAGAGGACCAGTGCAGGGCCGGACCTGGAGAGTCCCGCCTGACCAGGATGGCGAGGAAAAGCAGAAGGGGAAGGAGCAGAAACAGGCCTGCGCCGGCGCCCGCGACATCAAGGGCGCGCTTGATCATGCAGACCCCCAGAGCCGGGCCCGCCCCCCCTCGCCCAGGCGGGAGGCCGTCCACTCGCAGATGGCGGCGAGATCCAGGTCCAGGCCTTCAGGGGCCGCCGCCAGGACCAGGGCGCACCCGTTCATGCGCATGGGATCCAGGAGCGGTCTTAGCCGCACCTCGGCCACCCGGACCGGGCGGATCTCCTCCGCGCGCCGGACAAAGGCGTCGAAGGTCTCCAGGTCCTTGAGGGGAAGCCAGATCATGATGGCGGCCCGCGGAGAATGCCGGGTGATCGCCTGCAGGGTGGCGAGGCACCGGTCATAGTCGTCGCCGCGCTCGAAGGGGGGATCGATCAGGACCAGGGCCTGGCCCTCGGGCGGCAGGTTTCGCACCGCACCGTCGTAGCCGTCGGCGGTCTCGACGGACACAGCCCCTGCGCCGGCGAGGGACGCCTTCAGGACCTCGGCCTCGCGGGGATTGAACTCAAAGACGGTGAGCTCGTCCTGCGGGCGGAGCCGTTGCGCCGCCAGGAGGGGAGAGCCCGGATACCGGCGCCCGCCCTCGGCCTTCGAGGCGGCGAGGACCGCCACCTTCAGCCGGCCAACCGCTTCGGGGGGGGCCGGATCCTCGAGTAGCCGCGCGATCCCGCGCTCCGCCTCGGCCGACCGGTGCGCCTCCGGGGCGTCGAGGTCGTAGAGGCCGCGCCCGCCATGAGTGTCGATCACCGTGAGGGGCGCAGGGTCCGCCTGCAGCCGTCCGAGCAGGGCCAGTAGGGCCGCATGCTTGACGATGTCCGCAAAGTTTCCCGCATGGAAGGCGTGACTGTAGTTCATCGCCGTCTAGTGCCATGACTGCGCGCCGCGCCAAAGCCCGAGGCCTCAGCGCCGGAGCGAAACGCCGATCCTTACGAGACGCGGGGCCGCAAGACCGACCGCGCCGTCGCCGCTCACCGCTGCCTGGACGGGCGCATTGGCGAGGTTGTCCACAGCCAGGTAGAGCCGGGTCTCGTCCGACAGCGCCCAGGTGAACCGGCCATCAAGCGTGAGGGCAGCCTTGAGCCGGCGGGTGTTGAGGTCATCGTCGAACCTTTCACCCTCATGGCGGACGGACAGTTCGAATCCGGCTTGGGGCCCGACGGTCCAGGCGGCCGAGGCGGTGGCTGTCAGCCGGGCTGTCTGGGCGGGACGCAGGCCGGTCAGTTGGGGCGCGGACGTTCCGCCGTCGACCTGTGAGTCGGTCCAGGCGACTGCAGTCCTTAAGTCTAACGGACCCGCCTTGCCCCTCGCCTCCGCCTCAAGGCCATAGGCGTCGATCCGGCCCGCATTCCGGCGTTGCCGGAGCACCCCGCCGGCGGGCACGAAACCCGCGACTGGAAAGTTCCCGGGGCCGACCCCGACCGTGACGTTCGTGATCGGATCCGACAGGCGGTTGGCGAAGAGGCTGGCGCTCCAGGTCCAGGCCCCGGCGGCGCCGCCAACTCCCGCTTCCAGACCCGCCAGTGTCTCGGGCCTTAAGGCAGGGTTGGCTTCGGTGACGTCATTTCCGACCCGGAAGGGGCGGTGCAACTCGTTGAGGGTTGGCGGTCGGAAACCGGAATAGGCGGCGGATCGGACCCAAACCCCCGGGGTCAACTCCTGGCGGATCCCGGCCCGGAAACTCCCGGTCACGCCAGAGGCGTCCGGAGCTGCAGAGTTCAGGACCAGAGCTCCGGTCGCAAGGTCGCGTTCCCTCCGGACAGCGTCCGTCTGGCTCCAGGCATCAAGGCGGGTGCCCAGGGCGATGACCCGGCCGGGGGCATCATGGCTCGCCTCCAGGTAGACGCCCCCAACCGAGGTTCTGCCGCCGCTCTCCCGGCCACGGGTGAAGCCGCCACCCTGATACCGGAAACGTTCGTGCGCCCGGCCTTCGGCAAGCCTTGCATCTGCACCGAGCTCCCAGGACCAGTCGCCCGAGGCGATGCGCCAGGCCGCATTCAGCCCAACACCGTGGGCCGGCGTCGCGTACTGGTCAGACGCAGGCGTTGTTGTGAGCCGGCCGGCGCTGACGCTGGATGAACTGTTCCTGAGGTCGGAGGCCCGGACCCAGCCCTGCACACGCCAACCCTGGCCCGCGCGTATATCCGCCAGGGCGGCGTCCACCGCCACTCCCGACGACTGGGAGGCTGCCCCGGCCAGGCCGGAGTCTCGCGACTCCCGCCAGCCGGACAGACCGGTCGCGAGGGTGACGGCGCCAAGGTCACGGCGAAGCCGGGCCGAGAGGGAATAGGCCTCCAGGTCCAGAGGTCGGTCGGCGGCACCGCGAGCTGCACCCCGGACGGGCGTGAAGGCGGGCCCCCGGGTCGCGGACACTGAAGTCAGAAGGCCAGCCTCCCCGGACACGGCCGCAGCGCGGAACTGTCCATGATCCCCGGCAGAGATATCCAGGCGCAACAGGCCTGCCCGGGGCTCAGCCTCCTCCAGGCTGACGACTCCCGTCAGAGCGCCGGCGCCCCAGGCACCTGCCCCCGCGCCCCGGACCACCTCGATTCCGTCCAGGCGCTCCACCGGAACGGCGGACCAGATCACCCAGCCACCAAAGGGATCGTTGAGCGGAGCGCCTTCGAGAAGCACCAGGGACCGACCGGCGCCTGAGGGCGCAATCCCACGCAGGGACAGCCCCTGCGTTGTGGGATTGGCCGCCTCTGAGCCGTTCCGTCGGAACAGGTTGGCCGTGGGAACCGACCTGAGAACAGCGTCGGGCCGAGCCCTGCCCTCCAGGTCTGAACCCTCCAGTCGCAGAGGCGCAAAGACGGCGTCGGCAGCCCTCGACGGAAGGCGGACCGGGCGGATCACCAGGACTTCGACTTCGGCGATGGCCGGCGGGGACGGGGGAACTGTGGCTGGAAACATGGGGGCTTGAATACACCCCGGCCGGCCGCCGGACGAGGCCCGAAACCCGCCGGCCTCGAAAACGAAAACGGCCCCCCCGGATAGCCGGAGGGGCCGTTCATTTATCTGGGTGCGGGGACAGGATTTGAACCTGTGACCTTCAGGTTATGAGCCTGACGAGCTACCGGGCTGCTCCACCCCGCGGCAAGACCTCAATTGAGGGCAAGAGGGTAT
>CAIWHQ010000163.1 GCA_903912465.1 uncultured Alphaproteobacteria bacterium
AGGAGTTCGCGTCCC
The DNA here is from genome assembly GCA_903912465.1 of uncultured Alphaproteobacteria bacterium. Lineage (GTDB taxonomy): Bacteria > Pseudomonadota > Alphaproteobacteria > Caulobacterales > Caulobacteraceae > Phenylobacterium. Next base: position 16 of record CAIWHQ010000163.1, read on the forward strand.
TTCCGGGTCAGTTCGCCGGTAATGGCCGCCGTCAGACTTCCGATGGCCGCCAGGGCGCCGACCCCGAGGAACAGGCAGAGGAACAGGAGGCGGAGGCCGCGGAAACCTGCAGAGAGGTCCCGTCGTGCGATCCGCCAGAGCAGGCTGAGGGGCGCCGAGGTCATGCGGGCCTGTCGGAGACGATCCGGCCGTCGGCCATCTCGACAATTCGATCGCAACGGGCGGCGAGGGCAGGGTCGTGTGTGATGATGACCAGGGTGGCGCCTGTCGCGGCCCGCCGCTCGAACAGCAGGTCCGCCACCCGTCGCGAGGTGACGCCGTCCAGGTTCCCCGTGGGCTCATCGGCGAAGATCAGGCCAGGCCGGGAAACCATGGCTCGGGCGATGGCCACCCTCTGCTGCTCGCCGCCCGAGAGCTGAGCGGGATAGTGGGTCAGCCGGTCGCCCAGGCCCACGGCGGCCAGCTCCGACGCGGCGCGATCCCGGGCGTCTGTTGCGCCCAGAAGTTCGAGGGGGGTGGCCACGTTCTCGAGCGCCGTCATCGTCGGCAGGAGGTGGAAGGCCTGGAGGACCACGCCGATCCGTCCCCGGCGCGCCCTCGCGAGTTCATCCTCGTTGAGCGGCCCAAGATCCTGCCCGTCGATCCGGACCTCGCCGGAGGTGGTCCGCTCCAGCCCCGACAGCACGGCCATCAGCGAGGACTTGCCCGAACCGGAGGGTCCAAGGACCGCCAGGCTCTGTCCCCGGGGCGCATCGAGGTCGACTCCCTTGAGAATGTCAGTGTTTCCGAGTGAGAGTGTCACGCCCCGGGCGCGGATCATCAGGTCGGCGTCAGGGCGGTGCATGCGAGGAGGCGTCCAGTGCGTTCGGATTGGTGGCTATATGTGGTCCTGGCCGGGCTTTGCCAGATCATTCTCGCCTGTTCGCCTCCGGGCGACGCTCGGAAGACACAGCCCCCCCCCGCCCAGGCCGCTGTTGCTGACGGCCCCCTGGTGGTGGTCTTCGGGGACAGCCTCTTCGCCGGCTACGGGCTTGAGCCGTCCCAGGGCTTTGCGCCAGCGCTCGAGCGCGCCCTGCGCCGCAGCGGGCAGTCCGTGACTGTGGTGAATGCCGGCGTCTCCGGAGATACGACCGCAGCGGGGCTCGCACGGCTTGGGTTCACCCTCGACGGCCTGCCCCGGAAGCCGGACCTGGTGATCGTCGGTCTGGGCGCCAACGACATGCTGCGGGGCCTCAGCCCGGCGCAGACTCGGGCCAACCTGGGGGCCATCCTCGACGAACTCGACAGGCGCAAGATCCGCACGGCCCTCACCACAATGCTGGCGGCCCCGAACCTCGGCGAGGACTACGCCCAGGCCTTCAATCCTATCTATCCCGACCTGGCCCGGGAGCGGGGCGTGCGCGTCTATCCCTTCTTCCTGGAAGGCGTGGCCGGAAGGCCTGACCGGTTGCTACCAGATGGCATGCACCCCAACGCTCAGGGCGTTGAGGACATCACCGCCCGCCTGGCGCCCCAGATCGCAGGGGACCTGCCGGCCGCACCCGGGGGCGCGGCCGGATCCTGACCCCCTGCCGGCGGCTACTTGCCCGCCGGCGCCGCGGCGATCACCTCGACGGGCAGGCCAAGCTTGTCGAGCTGGGGTTTCACCACCGAAGCGTCGCCCACGACCACGAAGGTGAGCCGGGACGGATCGATGGCCCGCCGGACCGCACCATCCATCTCCGCCGCGGTCATGGTGCCGTAGCGTTCGGGAAGGCGCTCGTACCAGTCATCCGGTCGGTTGAACTCCGCGATCTTCGAAAGGCCCGTGAGGACCGCCGCGCTGCCTTCGAAGGTTCCGGGAAGCTCCCGCGTGGCACCGTCGACGGTCAGTAGCCGCTCCTCGGCGGTGGTCCCGCGCGTGGTGGTGAAGTCCCGGACGTCCTTGAGGAGTTCCGAGATCGAGTCCGCGGTGCGGTCAGCCTGGACCGGAGCATTGATGCGGAAGGCAACCCGCTCGGAGGTCTCCGAGATCCCGGATCCGACCCCGTAGGACCAGCCCTTTGTCTCGCGAAGGTTCATGTTCAGGCGGGACAGGAAGCTTCCCCCCAGAACGTCGTTACCCGCCTGCAGGGCCAGCAGGTCGTCTCCACCCCGGGCCTGGAGGACCTGTCCCGCTGCGATCACCGACTGGGGCGACTTTGGCCGGTCGACCAGAATGATCCGGTTGCCTGAAGCCGCCGGAGGCTCGGAGAAGGTCTTCACACCCCGCGCAACCCCCGCTTCGGGTTTCCAGTCGCCGAGGGCGGCATTCAGCCTGGGCAACAGGGCTGAGAGGGGCAGGTCGGACACGATGACCAGGCGGCCGTTGTCCGGGCGGATCCACCGGTCGTGGGCGGCCTTGAGGTCCGCAGGCGTCACGCGGCCCACCACGGCCGCATCCCCGGCGGCACCGGCGCGCACGCCATAGGGATGGTTGGTGCCATAAAGGCGTCGGGAAAGCTCAGCGGCGGCCACGGCCGAGGGATTGTTGGCCTCTGCAGTGATGCGTGACAGCTGTTGACCGCGCAGGCGTTCAACCACGGCAGCTTCGAAGGTTGGGCGCTTCAGGACGTCGGCATAGAGGGCCAGCGAAGGCGTCAGGTTCGGGGTCAGGGCGTCAAGGATGACTCCGGACCGGTCTGACCCCGCCGCCGCACCCAGGCTGGCACCCAGCTTCTCCGACTCCTCAGCAATCTGCCGGCTGGACAGGCTGCCAGCGCCTTCGGTGAGGGCCCGAAGCATCATGGACTGCAGGCCGAAGTCCCGGACCTGGTCCGCAGCGGTGCCAGCGTCGAAGCTGGCGGTGATCAGGGTCCGCGGCTCTCCCGCACGCTGGGCGTAGACCACAGGCATGCCGTTCGCCAGGGTCGCCCGCTCGATGCCGGGGAAGTCCAGGGCCGAGACCTTGCCTGCGCCGGGCATGGCCGGCTCAGCGCGCGCCGCCCGGGCCGAGGTCGCAACCCCGGTCCGGTCAATCTGGGCCCCCTTGGCCGCCGTATCCCCCCCAAGGGGCCCGCCGTCGAGGTCTCGCTCGCCGGGGTCGACGCGCAGGGACAGGGCCGGCCGGCTGAGCCAGGTCTTCAGGGCGGTCTGGACCGCCGACGGGGTGAGGGCGGCGTAGGCGTCGAGACGCTTCCGATAGAGCTGGGGATCATTGTTGTAGAGCTCGCCCTCGGCGAGGGTCACCGCCTTGCCGCCAAAGCCACCTACGGACTCCGTTGCGCGGATCTTGCCGGCGATCTCGACCCGTCGGGCCCGGTCCAGTTCCTCCGCCGAGGGGCCAGAGGCGATCAATCCTGCGATGACCTCGTCCATCCGCTTGGCGACCAGGTCGGGCGAGACGCCGGGCCGAACGTCCGCCGACAGGGTCAGGACTCCCACGGACTGGAAGACGCCGTAGTCGGCCGTTACCGAGACGGCGACCTTCTCGTCGCGCACCAGGGCGTTGTCGAGCCGTGACGACGACAGGCCGCCGAGAACGCTGACCCCCGCCTCGAGGGCGACGGAGGACAGGTCATTCAGGCCCGGCACCGACCAGCTGCGGTAGATCCGGGTGGTCGCCACCCGGTCCTTCAGGGTCAGGCTGACCGGGGCCTTGAGGGTGACCGGACCGTCTGGAACGGGGGCGACCCGGGGGCCCCGGGGGATGGCGCCGAAATACTTTTCAACCAGGGGCCGGGCCGAGCGCGCATCAATGTCGCCAGCCAGGACGAGGACGGCGTTGTTCGGGCCATAATTGTCCGAGAACCAGCGCTTCACGTCGGCCAGGGACGCCGCGTCCAGGTCCGCCATGGAGCCGATGGTGCTGTGGCGGTAGCCGTGGCCCGGAGGAAAGAGGTTGTCGTTGATCACATACTCGACCAGGCCGAAGGGCTGGTTGTCGCCCTGGCGCTTTTCGTTCTGGACCACCCCCCGCTGGTTATCGAGCTTCTCCTGGGTGACGGCCCCCAGCAGGTAGCCCATGCGATCGCTTTCCAGGAACAGGGCCCTGTCGAGGGCACCGACCGGGACGGTCTGGAAATAGTTGGTCCGATCGAACCAGGTGGTCCCGTTGAAGTCCGTGGCGCCCACTTCCTGGAGCGGCTTGAAGAAATCGCCAGGGGCGTTTTCCGAGCCGTTGAACATCAGATGCTCGAAGAGGTGGGCGAAGCCCGTGCGACCCGCAGGTTCGTGCTTAGAGCCGACGCCGTACCAGATCGAGACCGCGACCACCGGTGCCTTGCGGTCCGTGTGCACGAGCACCCGCAGACCGTTGGGCAGGGTGAAGCGCTCGTAGGGAATGTCTACCAGGCGGGCCAGTTCCGCCGCCGAAGCGGGCTGGCTGGCGGCGGCGGCGTTGGACGCCGGCGCGGCGGACGCCGGCGCCGCGGTGAGGGCGATGAGAAGGGCGAGGCTGGCGCCCGAGAGAAGCCTTCCGGCAGGGGTCATGAGAACTCCGGTGTCAGGGCCGATCAGGGTTTCGACCGCATTGTAACAAAGGGATGAAGGCCATCCTCGGGCAAGGCAAGGGTCTTGGAGTCGCAAACCCCGCCCGGAGCCTGACAAGAGCACTGGACCTTGCCTCCAGTCCGTCCAATATCTCCGGAAATCGAAGAGATAACCGGGGGAGGTCGGACATGGCTGACGGATCAGCGACGCGTAAGGCGGTGAAGGGTGCGAGCGTGGATGTGGCCATCGTGGGTGCCGGCTTTGCCGGCCTCTACATGGTCCACAAGGCCCGGGAGGCTGGCCTTTCGGTGCAGGGCTTCGAGGCCGGGGGCGGTGTCGGGGGCACCTGGTACTGGAACCGCTATCCCGGGGCCCGCTGCGACATCCCCAGCCTGTTCTATTCCTTCACCTGGTCGGAAGACCTGGCCCGGGAGTGGCGCTGGAGCGAGAAGTACGCCCCCCAGCCCGAGATCCTGAAGTATGCCGAGCACATCGCCGACCGCTTCGACCTGGACTCCGCCTTCCTGTTCAATACCCGGGTCGAGAGCGCGATCTTCGATGAGGCGACCGGGCGCTGGACCGTAAAGACCAACCACGGCGACGAAGTCTCCGCCCGCTGGGTTGTCATGGCCACGGGGTGCCTGTCGGTACCAAAATCACCTGACATTCCCGGCGCCGACAGCTTCCGGGGCGAGACCTACCTGACCGGCCTTTGGCCCCATGAGGGCGTCGACTTCGCCGGCAAGCGGGTGGCCGTGATCGGCACCGGTTCGTCGGCCATCCAGTCCATCCCGCTGATCGCCCAGCAGGCGGCCCAGGTCACCGTCTTCCAACGGACTCCCAACTTCTCCCTTCCGGCCCTGAATTCGCCCCTGGGCGAGGCTGAGGTCGAGGGCTACCTGGCGGGCTTCACCGCCTACCGGGACATGCTCCGGAGCGGCCAGTCCATCTTCCCGGCTCCCCCGCCGGATCTCCGTGTCCAGGGGGAGGAACTCGAGGCCCTGAAGGGCGGGCTCTGGAATGGCATGGGCCTGATGTCCCTCTTCGCCATCCCCAACCTGATGCGCATGCCCGACCTGAACGAAGAGGTGTGCGACCATGTCCGTGACAGGGTGCGGCAGATGGTCCGCGACCCAGAGGTGGCCGAGCGACTGGTTCCCCGCGGCTACGCCATCGGCGCCAAGCGGCCCTGCGTCGACACCAACTATTACGACACCTTCAATCGCGACAATGTGAGCCTGGTCGACCTGCGCGAGACCCCCATCGAGACGATCACCGAAACCGGTGTCCGAACCTCGGCGGGTGAGACGCCCTTCGACGTCATCGTCTTCGCCACCGGCTTCGACGCCATGACTGGTGCCCTCCTGAAGATGGACATCCGCGGCCGCGGCGGCCGCACCCTGGGTGAGGTCTGGGCCGAGGGCCCCAAGACCTATCTGGGGCTGATGGTGGCCGGTTTCCCCAACCTCTTCACGGTGACCGGGCCAGGCAGCCCTTCCGTGCTGTCGAACATGATCTCGTCCATCGAGCAGCACATCGACTGGATCAGCGGCGCGATCGGCTGGGCCGACGGTCGCCAGGTCCGGACCCTGGAGGCTGACTCTGCCGCCCAGGAGGCCTGGGTGGAACACGTCAATGCCGCTGCGGAGGGCAGCCTCTACCTGGACGCCGCCTCCTGGTACATGGGTGCCAACGTCCCGGGAAAGCCGCGGGTCTTCATGCCGTACATCGGTGAAGGCTACAAAATCCGCATCGATGAGGTGGCGGCCCGGGATTACGAAGGTTTTCGTGCGGAATAGGGTGGCCGCCAGGCGTGCGGGCCGGGGAGGGGTCCTGAAGCGTCTGTTCGCGGCCGCGCTTGCGGCGGGAAGCCTGTGCGCAGGCTCCGCGCTGGCCCAGGTCGCCCTGAAGCCCGAGACGCCGAACCTGCTCTTCTGGAGCCCCGACCAGCAGGCCCGCGGGTACCTGGCTATGGAGACTGTCTACCAGACCCGGACGATCGCCGCCGGGCCCCGGATACACGCCCTTCCCCTGGCGGGCGGGACGATCGATCCGGTCTTCACCCATGCTGGAAAGACCTGGACCGTCGACGCCTACATGGAGGCCTACCGGGTCTCGGGACTCCTCGTGCTCCGGGATGGAAAGGTCCTGCTTGAGAAGTACGGACTGGGGCGCGGCCCGCAAGACCGCTGGACGTCCTTCTCCGTCGCCAAGTCCGTGACCGCCACCCTTGTCGGTGCGGCGATCCAGGACGGCAGCATCCGGAGCCTCCAGGTCCCGGTCACGGAAATCCTTCCGGAGCTGAAGGGGTCCGCCTACGACGGCGTGACCCTGCGCCAGCTCCTGATGATGAGCTCGGGTGTCCGCTGGAACGAGGACTACGGCGATCCCAATTCCGATGTGGCCAAGGGGCCAACCGAGGGGCTCAAGCTGGCAGAGGGCAAGCCCGGCCTGAACCCTGTCGTCGCCTACATGCGCACCCTGCCGCGCGCCCATCGGCCGGGGACGATGTTCAACTACAACACCGGGGAGACCGACCTGGTCGGCATCCTCCTGGCCCGGGCGGTCGGCAAGGGCCTGGCGGAGTATGCGTCGGAGAAGATCTGGAAGCCCTATGGCATGGAGGCGGACGCCGCCTGGGTGACCGACCCCGGCGGACTCGAACGGGGCGGGTGCTGCATTTCCATGACCCTTCGGGACTATGGGCGTGTGGGGCAGTTCGTCCTGGACGACGGGGTCGTCGACGGCCGGCCCGTTCTCCCGCCGGGCTGGGCCCGCGAGGCGACGACCAAGCAGATCGACAACGGCCAGGCGGGCTATGGCTATTTCTGGTGGATGCAGCCGAACGGCGCCTACCAGGCTACGGGCATTTTCGGCCAGTCCATCACCACCTTCCGGGAAGACCGCATCATCATTGTCGTGAATTCGGCCTGGCCGAAGTCGGGCGGCCCCGACCTGCGCGATGGGCGGATCGCCCTGATCAATGCCCTCAAGCGCACAGCACAGTCGGCTCCGCGCTGACCGGCGCTTCCATCACGGGGGCCACGTAACGGATAAATGCGTCCGAGGCTTCCCGGGCCAGGGCCTCTGGGTCGAGAGTGGGATCGCTCAGCAGCAGGTCAAGAATAGCGGCTGCCATCTCGATGGCGACCCGTGCAGTCAGCATCGCGCGTTCCGGCGCCGCCCCGGTCCTGCGCGTCATCAGGTCCGCAAGCATGGCACCCACGGCGCGGGTCTCAGCCGTATCCAGTTCCTGAAGCTCGGGGGAGAGCCGTAGGGCGATGCGGATGGAACGCTTGCCGGGGGAGTCGAGCCGTCGGCCGGCCGCCAGGTGCATGCCTTCGGCAACCGCCTCCCGCCAGGGCCGGCCGGAGTCGATCTGGGCGACGAGGCCTGCAATTTCGGCCTTGAAGTTCGCTGACAGGCGCTCCGAGATGGCGGCGAAGATCGCCTGCTTGTTGGGGAAATACCGGTAGAGGGAGGCGATATTCACGCCCGCGCGGCTGGCGACCAGGTTGGTGTTGACCCCTTCGAAGCCCAGTTCAGACGCAAGTTCGGCCGTCGCGTCGAAGATCCGCTCAAAGGTTTTGCGACCCCGCCGGCTCGAAGGCAGGACTCGCGGTCGGTTCTGCCGAGCGGCGCGCCCGGCCTGCGGCGGCTTTGAGACCGTGTCCTCGTCTTCCATCATGAAAGGCTACACCCGCCCTTCAATTGAAGCCAGCCCCGCGCCCCTTGGTGGCTTGCATTTACGATCGGGCCGGGAGACGTTTGGCCCAAGCCTTCGCGAGCGGGGCGATTTGGGAGGAACGAGACTCATGGGCTGGAATTTTGGAGACATCCTGGACGCGGTGGGCCCCAATGTGCCCCCTGAGGCACCGGCTTTTATCCATGGGTCGCGGGTCATCAACTGGGGTGATGCCGTCCGCACCACCAACAATCTGGCCCGGGGGCTCATCGCCCGGGGTGCGCAGCCCGGCGACAAGATCGCCATCTACATGCGCAACCGCCCGGAATACCTGCTGTCTGTTGCCGCGGCGTGGAAGGCCCGGCTGACGCACGTCAACGTCAACTATCGCTACACGCCCGAGGAAGTCTGGTACATTTTCGATAATTCTGACGCCCAGACAGTAGTTTACGCCAGTGAATTCAGGGACGCTGTCGCCGAGATCCGGCCGCGTCTGCCCAAGGTCAAGACCTGGGTTGAGGTCAGCGACACAGCAGAAGTCGCTCCCTTCGCCGAGCGCTTCGAGGCCCTGGGTGAAGAGGGCAACGGTGGCCCGCTGGACATCGAGCGGTCTGGCGACGACCAGTTCTTCATCTACACGGGCGGCACCACCGGCATGCCCAAGGGGGTCATGTGGACCCACCACGACATGCGGGAGATCACCCTCCAGGGTGCCCGCAAGCTGGGCCCCGTACCGGAGACCCTCGAGGAACTGGCCGAGGCGACCCGCCGCATGCCGGTGGGTTCCCGCATCCTGCCGGCGCCGCCCCTGATGCACGGGACGGGGCTTCTGACCTCCATGGGAACCATGATGTCCGGCGGCTGCGTCATCACCCTCGAGAAGCCCAACTTCGACGCCGAGGAACTGCTTTCCACCATCGACGCCCATCGGCCCCAGTCCCTGGTGATCGTGGGCGACTCGTTCGGCAAGCCGATCCTGAACGCCCTCAACGCCGCGCCGGGCCGCTACGACGTGTCCAGCATCCTCGCCATCGTCTCCTCCGGCGTCATGTGGAGCCACGAGGTCAAGAAGGGGATGCTTGAGCACATGCCCCAGGCCATGCTGAGCGACGGCTTCTCGTCCTCCGAGGCCCTCGGCATGGGCAACTCGGTCATGACCAAGGACTCCGAGGTCCAGACCGCCAAATTCATGCTGGGCGAGCGCTGTAAGGTGTTCGACGAGAATGATCAGCCTGTGGAGCCCGGCTCGGGCCGGTCGGGCATGGTGGCCATCGGTCCGCCCAATCCCCTCGGCTACTACAAGGACGACGAAAAGACGGCCCGGACCTTCCGGACCATCAACGGCGTCCGCTACTCCATCCCCGGCGATTGGTGCATCGTCGAGGCTGACGGCACCCTGACCCTGCTGGGACGCGGCTCGGCCTGCATCAACACCGCCGGCGAAAAGGTCTTCCCGGAGGAGGTCGAGGAGGCGCTCAAGACCCATCCCAGCGTCGAGGACGCCCTGGTGGTGGGCCTGCCGGATGAGAAGTGGGGGCAGTCGGTGACCGGCGTCGTCCGCCTCGCCGAAGGCGCCAGCCTGGACGAGGACTCCCTTCGCGCCCATGTCCGAAGGTCCCTGGCCGGCTACAAGACCCCCAAGCGGGTGGTCGCCACGGACCTTTCGATCCGCGCCAGCAACGGCAAGGCTGACTACGCGACCGCCAAGAAGATCGCCGAGACCACCCTGGCCTGACCGGGGTTGGTCACCGGCGGCGGACCTCCAGCGGGTAGCCGGCGCGGGAGGCCCCCGCCGCCCGGTCAAGGTCGGCCCAGCCGGAGGCGTCGCCCGCCAGGGTTGCACGCCAGAAGGCGGACTGCAGGGCCCGTAGCCGGCCAGCAGGCTTGCCAAGGACCGGGTCGGTTTCGGGCACATCAAAGTCGCCGTGCCGGTATCCATCCAGGATCGCGGCGTACTGGCGTCCCGGAGGTGCGCTTCGGAAGGCCTCCAGGCGCCAGTCCGGGGTCTCCCCGGCGGCACCGAAGTCCCGGCTGCCCGTGACGCTGAAAAGCGGCAGGGACATGCGGTCGAAGGCACCGGCCTTCAGCCCCAGACGTCCGGAGCCCTGGCCGCTGATGGCCATGCCGGCGCGGAAGCCGGCGGGAAGGGGCGGCGGGGGTTCCGGCGAAAGCCTTGCCCCGCAGAGGAACAGGGTCACGTAGGCTCCGAAGGAGTGTCCCGCCATGCCCATCCGGGCTGGGTCGATGCGCTCGCGGACCGAGGCGGGAAGCCGGGTGTCCCGGGCGCGCAACAGCGACTGAAGAAAGGCGATGTCCGCAAGGCGGCTGCGCAGGAAGACCGGCCGCTCCATGACCTCCGCCAGGACCACGCCGGTCGGGCGCGCGCCCGTGGCGGCGGCAAGGGCCTGGCGAACGGCGCGGGCGTCCTCTGCGGGGAGCGTCGGGTCCGGGACCTGGACGGAATCCGAATGGGTGGGATGGATCACGACCATACCGCGCGCCGCCCAGTAGCGTCCGGTCTCGCCAAAGGCCGAAAGGGACCCCCCGAAGCCGTGGCTGAACAGGATCACCGGCCAGGGTCCCGGGGCCGCCGGCATGTGGATGCGGGTCGGGATCGTTCGCCCCCGGGCAGGGTCCACCAGGTCGACACGGTCCAGGGTCCGGACCGCGGATTGAAGTCCCGGAGAGACGGCGAGGGCAGGGGCAGCCTGGAGCAGGCGTCGGCGGCTAAGCATGGCCTGATCCTAGCCGGTGGGGTCCCTGCCGCGCCAGTGGCGCTATCCGGGGCTGGCGTCCCTCTCCCCCAGCGGCTAGTCGAGCCCCGGAAGGAGCCCCTCATGACCCGGAACCCCGGAACGTCCTTTCGCCAGATGCTGGCGTCCCTGGTCCCCGACGGCGAAGGGTTGGCCATCGACCTGCCGGGGGACTGGCTCCAGGGCCGGACGGCCTATGGCGGCCTGACCGGGGCCCTCTGCGTTGAGGCGGCGGCGCGCCTGAACCCGGACCTCCCGCCCCTTCGGAGCGCCCAGTTCGCCCTGGCCGGCCCGGCTTCGGGCAGACTGGTCGTGAACGCCGAGGGGGTTCGTCGGGGCAAGTCGGCAGTGGTCATCGCGGCGTCGGTCGCGGGGGAGGCGGGTCCTGCGGCCCGCGCCCTCCTGACCTACGGAGCCGGGCGGGACTCCCGGATCGTCGGGGCGGGAGCCGGCCCCGCCTCAGTTCCTGCACCGGAGGCCTGCCCGGCCTTCTTTGACCCTGAACGGGCGCCCGGCTTCGCCCGTCACTTCGATGTCCGCCTCGCCGGTGGCGCCCGTCCCCTGACCCCCGGCGCCGAGCCCCGCATCACCGTCTGGATCCGTCACGGCGACGGAGAGACGCCCACGGGAATGCCCGCCTTCGTGGCCCTGGCGGACGCCATTCCGTCTCCCGCCCTGGTCCTGTTTCCCGAGTTCGCGCCCTTCAGCACCATGACCTGGTCCCTGGACATGACGGCGGCGGACCCCTCGAGCGCCTCGGGGTGGTGGCTGCTGGACAGCGTCATCGACGCTGCGGGCGGTGGCTATGCCTCCCAGGACATGAGCCTCTGGAATGACGCCGGCCAGCTGGTCGCCCGGGCCCGCCAGATGGTCTCGGTCTTCATCTGAGGTCGTCGGAGTTCGGGACCTGGATTGAACCCCTGTACGACTGGGGGCACTCTGAACCCATGTCCGCCTCCCTACCCAGCCGCCGCCGCGCAGACCTTGTGCTCGTCGAGCGTGGGCTGACGGAGAGCCGGGCGCGGGCCCGGGCCGCGATCGAGGCGGGCGGAGTCACGGTGGGCGGCATTGATGTGCAGCGCCCTTCAGACCTGATCGATCCCGCCGGCGACATCACCTTCCGGCCCGCCTTCGAGGAGGTCAGCCGGGCGGCTGGCAAGCTCAAGGCCGCGCCGGGATTCGACGGGGCCCCGCTCGAAGGGGCGGTCGTCCTGGATGTCGGCGCCTCGACCGGGGGCTTTACCGAGGTCTGCCTTGGGCGCGGGGCCCGGCAGGTCTTCGCCGTCGATGTCGGTCGCGGACAGCTTCACCCCCGCCTGCGCGCGGATCCCCGCGTAGTGTCCCTCGAAGGCGTGGACGCCCGTCGCCTGGACGCGGCCCTGGTGACCGAGACGCCCGATGTCGTGGTCTGCGACGCCAGTTTCATCGGGCTGGCGAAGGTCCTCCCGGCGGCCCTCGACCTTGCCAGGCCCGGGGCCTGGCTCTTCGCCCTGGTCAAGCCGCAGTTCGAGGTGGGGCCGGAGAGGGTGGGCAAGGGCGGCGTCGTCCGCGATCCGGCGGCCCGCGAGGCCGCGCTCCAGTCCGCCTGCGATTTCCTGGAGGCGTCAGGCTGGCGTGTCACCGGCCGGGCACCCAGCCCGGTGACCGGGGCGGACGGCAACCTCGAATTCCTGGTAACGGCCCGGAAGGCTTGACTATTCCCGCCCGCTGGCGCGCCAGACGCCATCGGAATTCTGGCACACCTCGAACTGCCGCACCTGGCCCTCCTGTGGCGACTGCTGGACCCAGCGGCAGTGATCACGGCTGTAGTCGGTCTGGGTGACCTGGGGCGGATAGTCGATGCAGGTGACGGAGCCCCGCCCGACTCCATAGCCGATCCCGCCTCCGGCAGCCGCGCCCAGCAGGGTGCCGGTGGTCTTGTTGCCCTTGCCCGCGAGGGTCCGCCCGAGGAGGGCTCCGCCAAGGCCTCCGATCAGGGCGCCCTTGGTCCCGGCGTCCTGCTTCTGCTGCTGGCAGACATCCCCCCGGCCGAAATCCACCCCGACGGGAGGCTCGGACCGGGCGGAAGACGGCGCGCCGGCGGCGAGCAGGGCGATGGCGGCAACGGTGATCAGCGGGCGCATGTCGGGATCCCTTTCCAGACCGTACAGAGCCTATGGAGGAAGTCGGCGATTGCAAGGCCGGCGCTCAGGATCTCCCCGCAGGGCCCCGAAACAGGCTAGGGTGTCGCCGTGCCCCCCCGCAGACCCCCGCCAACCGCGCCGCCGCCGCCTGAAGGTCCCCTGACCGTCGACTCTGTCGGCGGGGAGGGCGATGGCGTCATCCACCTGACCGACGGTCGGCTCCTCCACGTCCCGGGCATACTGCCGGGGGAAGTCGTGCGGCTGCGCGCCGGGCGCGAAGGGCCGGTGCTGGAGGCCATCGAGTCGCCCAGTCCCGACCGCCGCCCGCCGCCGTGCGTGTACTTTGGTACCTGCGGAGGCTGCGCCCTGCAGCACTGGGACGATGCTGCGGCCCTAGCCTGGAAGGTGGAGCGGCTGAGGTCGACCTTGGCGCTCGAGCGCCTCGAGGCGGAAATCCTGCCAGTCGTGCGAACGGCGCCGGCCACGCGCCGCCGCACGGCCCTTCATGCCCGGCGTGGCGACAACCGACGGATTGCCCGGCTGGGCTTCAAGGCCCGAAGGTCCTGGAACCTGGTCGAGATCTCGGACTGCATCGTCCTGGATCCGGCCATAACCGCCGCACTGCCCGGACTCCGCCGGCTCGCCGCGCCCTTCCTAGAGCATCCGAAATCGGCGCCGACCCTGCATGTCACCAGTACCGGGACCGGACTCGACATTGACGTGACCGGCGTGGAGGCCCGCTCCGGCGGCCTGTCCGCGGACGCCCGAATGGCCGCTGCGGAGATTGCCGCCGAACTCGGAATCGCGCGGCTGACCCTGGCCGGGGACAGCGTCTTCCTCCAGCGCCGACCGGTGGTGCAGTTCGGCAGGGCGAGGGTCGAGATCCCGGCGGGAGGCTTCCTCCAGGCTTCCGCTGCGGCGGAGGCGGCCTTGGTCGCCGAGGTCGGGGCCGCGGCCGCCGGGGCCCGCCGCATCGCCGATCTGTTCTGTGGCGCCGGCGCCTTCACCTTCCCGCTGGCCGGGATCGCGCCCGTGCTTGCCACCGACGCCTCCGCCGCCGCCATCGGGGCCCTGACCGCCGCCATTGCCACTGCCCCGGGGCTTCACGGGATCACGGCGGAGGTCCGGGACCTCTTCCGGCGCCCCGTCCTGGCGTCCGAGCTTCGCCGGATCGACTTCGTGGTCTTTGATCCCCCCCGGGCGGGGGCTACCGCCCAGGCGGCAGAGATCGCCCTGTCAGGCGTTGGTCGGGTGGCGGCTGTCTCCTGCAATCCGGCGACCTTCGTCCGTGACGCCCGACAGCTTGTCGACGCCGGCTTCCGGATCGAGCGGATTCTGCCGGTGGACCAGTTCCTGTGGTCGCCGCACCTGGAGCTGACCGCCATCTTCAGTCGCTAAGTCTGCCAGACCCGGTCGCCTTGCCCCGGTGACCCGAAGCAGGCAGTCTCCGCCGCTGCGGCGCCGGGCCGCCGGTGGAGGCAGGGAGATGGCCACGGAGGCGCAGAACGACAGTCGCGCCCTCGTCCGGCGTGACCTTGCTGCCCTCTTCGCCCTGGCCTGGCCGGTGGTCATCTCCCGGCTCGGCATGATGACCATGGGGCTCAGCGACGCCATAGTCGTGGGCCGCTACTCCGCCATAGAGCTGGGCTGGCACGCCATCGCCTGGGCGCCGACCACCGTCGTCCTGGTGGTGGGCACCGCCCTGCTCGGCGGCGTTCAGGTGATGACCGCCCGGGCCATTGGCGAGGGGAGGCCCGAGGAGACCGGCGGGGTCCTGCGGCGCGGCCTCGTCTATGGCGTCTGGGTGGGGCTCATCTCGGCCTTGGTTCTCTTCGCCCTTGGCCCCTTCCTCCTGGGCCTCCTCCGCCTGCCACCTGACCTGGTCCAGGGAGCGACCCCGCCGCTCAGGGTCTTCGCCCTTTCCATGCCCCTGTTCGTGATCGGATCGGCCCTCTCTGCCTGGCTGGAGGGGCTGGGCCGTCCCCGGGTGGGCGCAGCGCTGATGTGGGCAGCCAACCTCGTCAACCTGGCGGCCCTCTTTGTCTTCGTTCCGGGGGCCTTCGGCCTGCCGGCGATGGGGGCCACAGGCGCGGCCCTGTCGACCCTGATCGCCCGCGCCTGCCTGACCCTGGCCCTCATCGTCTACGTCCTCAGGATGCCGGAAGCCCGGCTCTACGGCGTCTTCAGAAAGGCACCAAAGGCCCCATCCGCTGCCGCCGAGCAGACCCAGATCGGTCTCGGGTCAGGCGCATCGGGGTTCTTCGAGATGGCGGCCTTCGCCGGGATGAACGTCATCGCCGGTTGGCTCGGGACCCTGCAGGTGGCGACCTGGAGCATCGTCGTGAACGTCATCTCCGTGGCCTTCATGGTCCCCCTGGGCATAGCAACGGCGGTCTCGGTCCTGGTCGGCCGGGCCTACGGGGCGGGAGACGCCGAGGGCGTGCGCAGGATCAGCGGGATCGCCTATGCCGTGACCAGCGCCTTCTGCCTCGGGGTCGGCTTCGTCGTCTGGCTGGGCGCCGGCCCGATCGCTTCGGCCTACACGGTTGATCCCGGCACCCTGGCCCTTGCGGTCCCGGCGCTTGTCCTGTCAGCCGCGATCATCCTTCCCGACGCCTTGCAGGTGGTGGTGGCCCAGTCCCTGCGGGCCCGGGGCGACGTGCTGGTCCCCACCGTCACCCACTTCATCAGCTATGTCCTGGTCATGGCACCCCTGGCCTGGTGGCTCGCCCTGCCGGCCGGGCGCGGCGTCAACGGCATTGTCGAGGGCGTCATGGTCGCCAGCGTCCTCTCCGCCGGCCTGCTGATGGGCCGTTTCTTCCTGCTGTCCCGCCGGACCGCCTGATGCCCGGTGCCAGGGACTGGACCGACACCGAGAACGACCGGATCGTCGCCGACTATTTCGAGATGCTGTCCTCTGAACTGGTGGGGCGGCGTTACAACAAGGCTGAGCACAATCGTGCGCTTCAGGGTCAGCTTCCAGATCGGTCCCACCAATCGATTGAGTTCAAGCACCGGAACATCAGCGCTGTCATGCAGGCGCTGAACCAGCCCTGGATCCTGGGCTATCTCCCGGCGCATGCCTTTCAGGCCCGGCTGATTGACGCCGTCCTGCGTCAGCTTGGCAGGCATGAGCCGGTATCCCGGGTGCATGAGCCGGGGCTCTCTGAGGCGGTGTCGTTGTTTCTTGCGCCTCCGCCTGCGCCCCTCAACCGGCCCATTCTCGATCAGGTACGGGCTGAGGCCATCGCCCAACGCTTCGATCCCGCCGAGGCTGACGCACGCAACCGAGAACTTGGCAGGAGGGGTGAGGCCCTGGTCCTGGATTTCGAGCGCCATGTCCTGCGGCGAGCGGGCCGGGAAGACCTTGCGGACCAGGTTCGCTGGACATCGGACCTCGATGGCGACGGCGCCGGCTACGACATCGCCAGCTTCACCCCCGAGGGCGGGCCTCGTCTGGTTGAGGTCAAGACCACCAACGGCTGGGAGCGGTCGGCCTTCCACATCAGTCGCAACGAACTTGAGGTCGCCAACGACAACCGGGACTCCTGGCGTCTTGTCCGGGTCTGGAATTTCGCCCGCCAGCCTCGGGCCTTCGAGCTGGCTCCGCCCCTGGACTCCCATGTCAGCCTGACGCCGACAAGTTTCCTGGCGCGGTTCGGCTAGCTGAGTCGGCGGCCCCAAAAAGGGGAGGGACTCGTCCACCAATTACTCCCCCCAGGGGAAGCTCCCGGCGCAGCCGGGTGAGGGGGTCAACAGCGACGCGGCTGACCCCCTCCGACGCGCTGCGCGCGCCACCTCCCCCTGGGGGGACTTCTGCGATACGTGCCGTCCTGTGCCTTGAGGCGCATTGAGGCGAGGTTTTCTGGCCCTTTCGGGTTGTTTTGAGGCGCTTTGGCGGGGTCGGGACGGAGTCCGGGCGCAGCTAGGCCGTCAG
>CAIWHQ010000164.1 GCA_903912465.1 uncultured Alphaproteobacteria bacterium
GAGACGAAGAACCGTCACTATGCGCACGTGGACTGCCCCGGGCACGCTGACTACGTGAAGAACATGATCACGGGTGCGGCGCAGATGGACGGCGCGATCCTTGTGGTGAGTGCCGCGGACGGCCCGATGCCGCAGACGCGCGAGCACATCCTCCTGGCTCGCCAGGTGGGGGTTCCGGCCCTGGTGGTCTACATGAACAAGGTCGACCTTGTGGATGATCCGGAGCTTCTGGAGCTTGTGGAGATGGAGGTCCGCGAGCTTCTGTCTTCGTACAACTTCCCGGGCGATGACATTCCGATCGTGAAGGGCTCTGCGAAGGTTGCCCTTGATGGTGGGGATCCGATCATTGGCGAGAACTCGATCCTGGAGCTGATGACGCAGGTGGATGCGTACATTCCGCAGCCTGAGCGTCCTGTGGACCTTCCGTTCCTGATGCCTGTGGAAGACGTGTTCTCGATTTCTGGCCGCGGCACGGTTGTGACGGGTCGGATCGAGAAGGGCATTGTGAAGGTTGGCGAGGAAGTCGAGATCGTTGGCATCCGTCCTGTTCAGAAGACGGTTTGCACGGGTGTCGAGATGTTCCGCAAGCTTCTGGACCAGGGCCAGGCTGGCGACAACGTGGGCGTGCTCCTGCGGGGCACGAAGCGCGAGGACGTTGAGCGTGGGCAGGTTCTCTGCAAGCCGGGCTCGATCACGCCGCACACGAAGTTTGTGGCGGAGGCCTATATCCTGACGAAGGAGGAGGGCGGTCGTCACACGCCGTTCTTCACGAACTATCGTCCTCAGTTCTACTTCCGGACGACGGACGTGACGGGGATTGTTCGCCTGAAGGAAGGCGTTGAGATGATCATGCCCGGCGACAATGTGGAGCTGGACGTTGAGCTGATCACGCCGATCGCGATGGACCAGGGTCTTCGGTTCGCCATCCGCGAGGGTGGTCGTACGGTGGGCGCGGGTGTGGTCTCCAGGATCGTCGAGTAGGACGCACCTCTCCCCCGGCCTGACCGGGAAGGATCAGGGGCCGCGGAGATCACTCTCCGCGGCCCCTTTTCTATGCGCCATGAGGCACGGCGGCCGGTTAGCGCGGGACTGGTCTTCAGCGCGGAGGCTTCGCTTGACGGCACCGAGTCGGCCAAGTATACCCGCGCCTTCTGTTGGACCGGCTGTGCCCGTCGACCTTGTGTCGGAGGGCAGACGCGGTTCGCAGAGCGGCTTGGATCCGGGGTGTAAACCCGGGGTGCTCGCAGGAGCCGATGCGAATGGTCGCGTGGGCTTCTTTTCGTTTTGCGGACTTTCGTGTGCGGGGGCCCCTGTCTGGGTGTCCGGAGTTGGTCTTTGAAATGGTCAATTGCACGCGGACGGGTCGCCGTCTGTAGGGGAAACTGAAGAGCGATATGGATCGTCAGAACATCCGCATCCGGCTCAAGGCCTTCGATCACCGCGTGCTGGATCATTCCACACGTGAGATCGTCAATACGGCCAAGCGCACCGGCGCGACCGTCCGGGGGCCTATCCCCCTTCCGACTCACATTGAAAAATTCACGGTCAACCGCTCGCCGCACGTCGACAAGAAGTCGCGCGAGCAGTTCGAAATCCGCACGCACAAGCGCGTGCTCGACATCGTCGATCCCACGCCGCAGACCGTTGACGCCCTTATGAAGCTCGACCTGTCCGCCGGCGTGGACGTCGAGATCAAGCTTTAGGGGGATCGGTCGATGCGTACCGGCGTGATCGCCAAGAAAATGGGAATGGCTCGCTTCTTCGATGAAGACGGCGTGCATGTGCCCGTGACCGTGCTCAGCCTGGACGGCTGCGCTGTAACGGCCCAGCGTACCGAGGCGCGCGACGGTTACGTCGCCCTCCAGCTCGGTGCCGGCCTCCGGAAGCCCAAGAACACCACCAAGCCCCTCCGCGGCCACTTCGCGAAGGCCGAGGTCGAGCCCCGTCACAAGGTTGCCGAGTTCCGCGTGTCTCCGGACAACCTGATCGACGTGGGCGCTGAACTGACCGCGGATCATTTCGTGGTTGGTCAGAAGGTCGACGTAACCGGGACGACCATCGGCAAGGGCTTTGCCGGGGCCATGAAGCGCTGGAATTTCGGCGGCATGCGCGCCACGCACGGTGTTTCCGTGTCGCACCGCGCCCATGGTTCCACCGGCCAGCGCCAGGATCCAGGCAAGACCTTCCGGGGCAAGAAGATGGCCGGCCACCTTGGCCAGGAAACCGTCACCACCCTGGGCCTTACCGTCTGGCGCATCGACATCGACCGCGGCCTCATCATGGTCAAAGGATCGGTCCCGGGGTCTGAGGGCTCGTGGGTACGCATCCGTGACGCCGTGAAGGCCCAGCCGGTCGGTGTTCCGTTCCCGGGTGCCTTCCGCAAGGCGGGTCAGGCCGCGGCTCCTGTGGCTGAGGCCGCTCCGGCCGAAGAGGCCCCGCAAGCCGAGGGGCAGGAATAATGAAACTCGACGTCATCAAGCTCGACGGCGGGAAGGGCGGTTCTATTGAACTGGCCGACGCCATCTTCGGTATCGAGGATATCCGGGGCGACATCCTTCAGCGGGTCGTGACCTGGCAACTGGCCAAGCGCCGCGCCGGGACTCACAAGATCCAGGTCCGGAACGAAGTCTCCCGGACCAGTAAGAAGATGTACAAGCAGAAGGGCACCGGCGGCGCTCGTCACGGTTCGCGCCGTGCGGCCCAGTTCGTCGGCGGTGCCAAGGCCCACGGGCCTGTGGTTCGCAGCCACGCCTTTGACCTTCCCAAGAAGGTCCGCGCGCTGGCTCTGCGCCATGCGCTGTCCTCGAAGGTGCGGTCTGGAGACCTGGTCGTGGTGGATACCCTGGCCCTCAAGGACGCCAAGACCGCCGCGCTCCGCGCTTCGCTCGGTAAGATCGGTCTGGTCAACGCTCTGGTGATTGGTGGTCCTGAGGTGGATGGAAACTTCCGCCTCGCGGCCCGCAACATCCCGAATGTGGATGTGCTGCCGAACGCCGGCCTCAACGTCTACGACGTGCTGCGTCGCCGTACCCTGGTCCTCACCAAGGACGCGGTTGAAGCGATCAATGCCCGCTTTGCCGAGAAGGAGGCTGCGTGATGGCCATCCCCTCTGCCCGTCACTACGACACCATTCTCTCACCGGTGATCACTGAAAAGGCCACCCTGCTTTCTGAGCAGAACAAGGTGGTGTTCCGGGTCGCCCTCGACGCGACCAAGGTGGAAATCGCGGCGGCCGTCGAGGCCCTGTTCAAGGTCTCGGTGACCAAGGTCAACACCCTGAACGTGAAGGGAAAGACCAAGCGTTTCCGCGGTCGTGAAGGCCGTCGCTCGGACGTGAAAAAAGCTGTCGTGACCCTGGCCGAAGGCCAGTCCATCGACATCACCACGGGGCTTTGAACCGATGGCTCTGAAGCAGTACAACCCGACTTCGCCCGGCCGGCGCGCCCTCGTGCTCATCGATCGGTCCGAACTCCACAAGGGGCGGCCCGAAAAGTCCCTCGTCGAAGGTCTGTCAAAGACCGGCGGCCGGGGCGGTGGCGGACGCATTGCCGTTCGTGTCCGTGGCGGCGGTGCCAAGCGCCTCTACCGCATGGTGGACTTCAAGCGCCGAAAGTTCGACGTCGTCGGCACGGTCGATCGGATTGAATATGATCCGAACCGGACGGCCTTTATCGCCCTTATCCGTTATGCGGACGGCGAGATCGCCTACATCCTGGCCCCGCAGCGCCTCAAGGCTGGCGACCAGGTGATCGCGTCCGACCGCGCTGACGTGAAGCCAGGCAACGCAATGCCGCTGCGCTCCATGCCCATCGGTGCCATCATCCACAATATCGAGCTGAAGCCCCTCAAGGGTGGCCAGATCGCACGTTCAGCGGGTGCCTATGCCCAGCTGGTCGGTCGCGATGCCGGCTATGCACAGATCCGCCTGAACTCGGGCGAGCTGCGGATGGTTCCGGACGGCTGCATGGCCACGGTCGGCGCCGTGTCGAACCCGGACCACATGAACGAGGTCCTCGGCAAGGCAGGTCGTTCGCGCCACAAGGGTCGTCGCCCGCACGTCCGCGGCGTCGCCATGAACCCGGTCGATCACCCGCATGGCGGCGGTGAAGGCCGCACCTCTGGTGGCCGCCACCCGGTCACGCCCTGGGGCAAGCCAACGAAGGGCGCGCGTACCCGCACCAACAAGGCGACGGATAAGTTCATCATCCGCTCGCGTCACGCTCGGAAGGCTCGCTGATCCATGACCCGTTCCGTCTGGAAAGGACCGTTTGTCGACGGTTACCTGCTGAAGAAGGCGGAGGCTGTGCAGGTCTCCGGCCGCAAGGATGTCATCAAGACCTGGTCGCGCCGATCGACCATCATGCCGCAGTTCGTTGGTCTGACCTTTGGCGTCCACAACGGCCAGAAGCATGTGCCCGTCATCGTGTCCGAGGACATGGTCGGCATGAAGCTCGGCGAGTTCGCGCCAACCCGGTATTTCCCGGGTCACGCTGCGGATAAGAAGGCGAAGAGGAAGTAGGCATGTCCAAGCCAGCCAATCCACGTCGCCTGAAGCCCGCTGAGGCCATGGCCAAGGCCACCACCCTGCGGGTCAGCCCCCGGAAGCTGAACCTCGTTGCCCAGTCGATCCGCGGCCTCAAGGTGCAGCGGGCGCTCAACGAACTGGAGTTCAGCCACAAGCGGATCGCTCGCGATGTTCGCAAGGCGCTCTACTCGGCCATCTCCAACGCTGAGAACAACCACAACCTCGACATCGACTCCCTGGTCGTCGCAGAGGCCTACGTAGGCAAGAACCTGACGATGAAGCGTTTTGCGGCCCGTGCCCGCGGCCGTGCATCCCGCATCCAGAAGCCTTTCAGCGAGATAACCATCGTGGTCCGTGAACTTGGTGAGGCCGCCTGATGGGCCAGAAAGTAAATCCTGTCGGGCTTCGCCTTGGCATCAATCGCACCTGGGACAGCCGCTGGTTTGCGGGAGGGACCGACTACGGACGCCTCCTGCACGAGGACATCAAGGTCAGGGCGCAGCTGAAGAAGCGTCTCTACCAGGCCGGCGTCAGCCGGATCATCATCGAACGCCCGCACAAGAAGTGCCGGATCACCATCTATGCCGCGCGCCCAGGCGTGATCATCGGCAAGAAGGGCGCCGACATTGAGAAGCTGCGCAAGGATGTCGCGGCCATCACGGGCGGCGAGGTTCACCTGAACATTGTCGAGATCCGCAAGCCGGAGGCCGACGCCCAGCTCATCGCCGAGAACATTACGGCGCAGCTTGAGCGCCGGATCGCCTTCAGGCGAGCCATGAAGCGGGCCATGCAGTCGGCCATGCGGCTCGGCGCGAAAGGTATCCGCATCAACGTTGCCGGTCGTCTGGGCGGAGCGGAGATCGCCCGCATGGAGTGGTACAAGGAAGGCCGCGTGCCGCTCCACACCCTGCGTGCGGACATGGACTTCGGCTTTGCCGAGGCCAAGACGACCTACGGTATCATTGGCGTGAAGGTCTGGGTGTTCAAGGGCGAGGTCCTGGAGCACGACCCGATGGCAATGGACAAGCGTCTGGCCACTGAATCCGGCCCGGCCGGTGAGGGTGGCGGACGTGAACGCTCCGGTGATCGTCCGGACAGGGGTCCGCGCCGCGACCGCCGCGAGACCGCGGGAGCCTAAGAGACAGCCATGCTTTCCCCGAAGAAAACCAAGTACCGCAAGCAGTTCAAGGGCAAGATCCATGGGACGGCCAAGAGCGGCTTCACGCTGAACTTCGGCTCCTATGGGCTGAAGTCCGTCGAACCTGAGCGGATCACCGCCCGGCAGATCGAAGCCGCTCGTCGGGCGATCACACGCCAGATGAAGCGTCAGGGCCGGGTCTGGATCCGGATCTTCCCGGACGTGCCGGTCACCGACAAGCCTGCGGAAGTGCGGATGGGCAAGGGCAAGGGGTCCGTCGAGTACTGGGCCGCCCGGGTGCACCCCGGACGGATCATGTTCGAGATCGACGGTGTTCCTGATGATATCGCGCGGGAGGCTCTTCGCCTCGGCGCGGCGAAGTTGCCGGTCAAGACCCGCATCGTCACCCGTATCGACGCTGTCGCGGAGCACGCTTGATGAATATCCAGGATATCCAGGGCATGACCCCCGACCAGCTCTCCGAGAGCCTGCTGTCGCTGAAGAAGGAGCAGTTCAACCTGCGCTTCCAGGCGGCCACAGGCCAGGTCGAGAAGACCCACCGCGCCGGCGAGGTCCGCAGGGACATCGCCCGGATCAAGACCGTCCTGCGCAGCCGCCAGGCCACGGCCTAGGGAGTACGAGCATGCCGAAACGAATTCTTGAAGGCGTCGTCGTCTCCGACAAGGGCG
The DNA here is from genome assembly GCA_903912465.1 of uncultured Alphaproteobacteria bacterium. Classification (GTDB taxonomy): domain Bacteria; phylum Pseudomonadota; class Alphaproteobacteria; order Caulobacterales; family Caulobacteraceae; genus Phenylobacterium. Next base: position 6,353 of record CAIWHQ010000164.1, read on the forward strand.
ACAAGACCATCGTTGTGAAGGTGGAGCGCACCTTCCTGCATCCGGTGCTGAAGAAGACCGTCCGCCGGTCGAAGAAGTACCATGCCCATGACGAGGCCAATACCTACCAGGCGGGTGAGATCGCCCGCATCATCGAGTGCGCTCCGCGCTCCAAGACCAAGACCTGGGAAGCCCTGCCTAAGGCAGCAGCTTCGCAGGCATCCTGAGGGAGGCTGATTCATGATCCAGATGCAGACCAACCTCGAAGTGGCTGACAACTCCGGTGCCCGCCGTGTCATGTGCATCAAGGTTCTGGGCGGTGCGGGGCGTCGCTACGCCGGCGTCGGCGACAAGATTGTCGTGTCGGTGAAGGAAGCGATTCCGCGGGGACGCGTTAAGAAGGGCGACGTCCTCCAGGCGATCGTCGTTCGGACCTCCCAGGCCATCAAGCGCAAGGACGGGTCCCTGATCCGCTTCGACCGCAACGCTGCCGTCATTGTCAACAAGCAGAGCGAGCCCATCGGCACCCGTATCTTCGGACCGGTTCCGCGCGAACTTCGCGCCAAGAACCACATGAAGATCATCTCGCTCGCCCCCGAGGTGCTGTAATGGCCGCCAAGATCAAGAAGGGTGACCGCGTTGTGGTCCTCGCCGGGAAGGACAAGGGCCGCCAGGGTTCAGTCCTGAAGGTCATCCCGAAGGAAGATCGGGTCGTGGTCGAGGGGATCAATATGATCCAGCGTCATACCCGGGCGACCCAAGCCGATCCTCAGGGCGGCATTCGCTCCCGCGAGGCGGCCCTGCATGTCTCCAACGTCGCCATCGTCGATTCCAAAGGCAAGCCGACCCGTGTCGGCTTCCGGGTCGAGGACGGCAAGAAGGTCCGCGTGGCCAAGACCACCGGAGAGGTCATCAATGGCTGATCAAGCTTACGAGCCGAGGCTGAAGACCGATTATCGCCAGCGCATCCGCGGGGCGATGAAGGAACAGTTCAGCTACACAAACGAAATGCAGATCCCACGCCTGGACAAGATCGTCCTGAACATGGGTATCGGCGAGGCTGTCGCGGACTCCAAAAAGGTCCAGTCGGCGATCGCCGACCTGACACGTATCGCGGGCCAAAAGCCTGTAACCACAAAAGCGCGGAACTCCATCGCCGGCTTCAAGCTGCGCGAGGGCATGGTGATCGGTGCCAAGGTCACCCTGCGCAAGGATAGAATGTACGAGTTCCTGGACCGGCTAATCACCATTGCGCTTCCGCGGGTGAAGGATTTCCGGGGACTTAAGCCCACGTCGTTCGATGGTCGCGGCAACTATGCCATGGGTCTTAGGGAACATATCGTTTTCCCTGAAATCAACTACGACCAGATCGATCAAATGTGGGGCATGGATATTATCGTCGCCACGACTGCGAAGACCGATGAAGAAGCCCGCCATCTTCTTCGGGAATTCCAGTTCCCGTTCAACGCTTAACGGACGGGAAGGAAAGGTAACATGGCCAAGAAGAGCGCCGTCAACCGTAACGAGAGGGTCAAGCTGCTCGTAAAGCGCTACGCCGCGCGCCGTGAGGTGCTGAAGGCGATCGCCAATAACGAGAGCCTGCCGCTCGAGGATCGTTTTGAGGCCCGCCTCAAACTCGCCGAGCTGCCCCGCAGTTCGTCGAAGGTCCGGATCCGTAACCGCTGCGAGGTCACAGGCCGTCCGCGTGCCTATTACCGCAAGCTTAGGATGAGCCGGATCGCCCTGCGCGAACTCGGCTCTCAGGGCCAGATTCCTGGCCTTGTGAAGTCGAGCTGGTGAGGAGGGTCCCATGGTGAACGACCCCGTTGGCGATATGATCGCCCGCATCAAGAACGCCGCTACCCGCGGCCGTTCGAAGGTTTCCTGCCCGGCTTCGAAGATGCGCGCCCGCGTGCTCGACGTTCTGGCCGAGGAAGGCTACATCCGCGGTTACCAGATGGTGGAGACGCCTGGTGCCTTCCCTGAGTTCGAGATCGAACTGAAGTACTTCGACGGCCAGCCGGTCATCGTGGAAATTCGTCGGGTCTCCAAGCCTGGCCGCCGGGTCTACTCGTCCATCAAGGACCTGAAGCCCATTAAGAACGGCCTCGGCATTTCGGTTCTTTCTACGCCCAAGGGCGTCATGTCGGACGCGGCGGCGCGTGACGCCAACGTGGGCGGCGAAGTCCTGCTACGGGTGTACTGATATGTCCCGGATCGGAAAGAAGGCGATTCCGACGCCTGCTGGCGTCGCGGTGACCATCGACGGTCAGACCCTGACGGTTAAGGGCCCCAAGGGGCAGCTGTCCTGGACCCTGCCGGAAGAGATCGAACTGCGTCATGAAGGCGCAGAGATCCTCGTGTCCAAGCGCGTAGAAACCACCCGCGCCCAGGCGATGTGGGGCCTGTCCCGCACCCTGGTGAGCAACATGGTGGTGGGCGTGTCGGCCGGGTACGAGGAAGCCCTCGAACTTGTGGGCGTGGGTTATCGCGCGCAGATGAAGGGCGACGCCCTGAGCCTGCAGCTCGGGTTCAGCCACGAAGTGGATCTGCCACCACCCGCAGGTATCGCCTTCACAGTTCCCAAGCAGACTGAAATCAGGATCAGCGGAATCGACAAGCAGGCGGTTGGTGAGATCGCCGCGCGCATTCGTCGGATCCGTCCGCCCGAGCCGTATAAGGGCAAGGGTGTTCGCTATCTCGGCGAAAAGGTCCGTCGCAAGGAAGGCAAGAAGAAGTAGGCCATGGCTGTTTCCACCCGTGACTCCGCCAAGCGGCGGTCCGAGCGCACCCGCATCCGGCTCCGCAAGCTGGCCAATGGCCGGCCGCGTCTTTCCGTGTTCCGTTCGTCCAAGAACATCTACGCTCAGGTCATTGATGACGAGAAGGGCGTAACGCTCGCCTCGGCATCGACCCTCGAGACCGATGCGCCCGAGAAGGGCTCCGACAAGGCCGCTGCGGCCCGGATCGGTGCCCTTGTGGCCCAGCGTGCCCTCGAGAAGGGCGTGAAGGATGTCGTCTTCGATCGGGGCGGCTACATCTATCACGGCCGGGTCAAGGCCCTGGCCGACGCCGCGCGTGAAGCCGGCCTGAACTTCTAGGGGTAATTGATGGCTCGTGGAAACGAACAGCGTGGCGACGGCGGACAACGCCGCGGACGAGACCGGGGCGCCCCTTCAGAGGAGCGCGCCGAGTCCGACATCGTCGAGAAACTGGTTCACATCAACCGCGTCGCGGCGACTGTGAAAGGCGGGCGGCGGTTCTCGTTCGCGGCCCTCATGGTGGTCGGCGACCAGAAGGGGCGCGTCGGCTTCGGTCATGGCAAGGCCCGTGAGGTTCCCGAGGCCATCCGCAAGGCCACCGAGGAAGCCAAGAAGACGATGATCCGCGTGCCGCTTCGCGAGAGCCGCACCCTGCACCACGACGGCGCAGGCCGCTGGGGCGCGGGCAAGGTCATGGTCCGCTCTGCGCCTCCTGGTACCGGCGTCATCGCCGGCGGCCCGATGCGCGCCGTGCTTGAAACCCTTGGCGTCCAGGACGTCGTCGGCAAGTCGGTCGGATCGTCCAACCCCTACAACATGGTCCGTGCGACCTTCGAGGCGCTGAAGGCCCAGTCTTCGCCGCGCCAGATCGCCTCGAAGCGGGGCAAGAAGGTTGCTGACGTCCTCGGTCGCCGCGCCGATGGCGCCTCGGCCGCCGCCGACGGAGAATGAACATGACCAAGGTCACCGTTCGTCAGATCGCCAGCCCTATCCGGCGCAAGAAGGACCAGCGCGCGACCCTCGTCGGCCTGGGCCTCAACCGTATCGGTCGTGTCTCCATACTTGAGGACACGCCTTCCGTCCGTGGCATGATCGCCAAGGTCCATCACCTGGTTGAGGTGGTTTCCGCCTGACCGTCCGCGCTTCATCCGAAGCGCCAACATCGTCAAAGCCGAGTCGGGTGGTTCGCCCGGCGACAGATCTCAGGAGAGAGGCGCAGATGACCAAGCTCAATGAACTCGCACCAAGCCCCGGTTCCGTGAAGGGCCGCATGCGCGTCGGTCGCGGTCCCGGTTCTGGCAAGGGCAAGACCGCCGGTCGCGGCGTCAAGGGCCAGAAGTCCCGGACGGGCGTATCGATCGCCGGCTTCGAGGGCGGCCAGATGCCGCTCCACATGCGGATGCCCAAGCGGGGCTTCAACAACCCCTTCGCGCTTGAGTTCGCGGAAGTGAATCTGTGGCGCCTGGAGCAGGCGGTCGCCGCCGGCAAGCTCGACGCCAAGGCGCCGATCGACGCTGCCGCCCTGGTCGCGTCCGGCGTGGTCCGGCGCCCCCTGGATGGCATCAAGCTGCTGGGAAAGGGCGAACTGACGTCCAAGCTCAACCTGACCGTCTACGCCGCCTCTGCAGCCGCCAAGGCGGCTGTCGAGAAGGCGGGGGGCACGGTGACGACCACTGCGCCGGTCGACACCGGCGAGCCCAAGGGCAAGCTTCAGAAGAAGGTCCGGGCCTGATCCAGGATCGGGAGCGCCGCGAGGGCTGACAGGGCCCCGCGCGCACCCTATCTTGGTTGGCTTACCAGTGAGGGTGTCCCATGGCTTCGGCCGCTGAGCAGCTTGCCGCGAACCTCAATTTCGGTGCCTTCCAGAAGGCGACGGAACTCCATAAGCGTATCTACTTCACCCTGATCGTCCTGGTGGTTTACCGTCTTGGGACCTACCTGCCGATCCCGGGGATCGACGCAGGTGCCTTCGCCGCCGCCTTCCAGGGGCAGTCCCAGGGCATCCTGGGGATGTTCAACCTGTTCTCGGGCGGTGCCGTTGAGCGAATGGCCGTCTTCGCCCTGAACGTCGGCCCCTACATTTCGGCGTCCATCATCGTCCAGCTCCTTGGTGCCATCTATCCGCCCTGGGAGAAGCTCAGGAAAGAGGGTGGTGAGGCGGGACGCAAGACGCTCAACCAGTACACTCGCTATCTCACCGTCGTGCTCGCGGTGATCCAGGCTGCGGCCATCGCGGCGAGCCTGCAGGCCAGCCCCGGGCTGGTCGTCAATCCCGGCCCGTTCTTCACCCTGTCGACCGTCGTGACCCTCACGGGTGGCACCATGCTGCTGATGTGGCTCGGTGAACAGATTACCAGCCGTGGCGTGGGGAACGGTGTCTCCCTGATCATCTTTGCGGGGATCGTGGCAGGCCTTCCCACGGGGGTGATGCAGCTTCTTACGGTCATGCGTACCGGCCAGATGTCCAGCTTCGGCGGGGTGATGATCCTGATCCTGGCCATCGCCGTGGTCTTCGCGATTGTCTTCATGGAGCGGTCGCAGCGCCGCATCCTGGTCCAGTATCCCAAGCGCCAGCAGGGCAACCGCATGTTCGGGGGCGAGACCTCCTTCCTGCCGCTCAAGGTGAACACCGCAGGCGTGATCCCTCCAATCTTCGCCTCGTCCCTCCTGCTGCTTCCGGCGACGGCGATGGGCTTCCTGGCGACCGCGAACCTTCCGCAGTGGCTTCAGTGGCTCCCTGGAGCCGTGGGCCAGCTCCAGCATGGACAGCCCGTTTTCATGCTCTTCTATGGGGCGCTGATCGTCTTTTTCTGCTTCTTCTACACCTCCATCGTCTTCAATCCGGACGAGACGGCGGAGAACCTTCGGAAGTATGGCGGCTTCCTGCCCGGGATCTCACCTGGAAAGAGGACGGCAGCCCATCTGGACTATGTCCTGACCCGACTGACCGTGATCGGAGCCGTCTACATCGCGGCAGTCTGTCTCCTGCCCGAGGCTTTGATCGGCTTCTACAAGGCCCCCTTCTATCTTGGTGGGACGTCAATCCTGATCGTCGTCAGTGTCACCATGGATACGGTCACCCAAATCCAGTCTCATATGCTCTCGCACCAATACGAGGGACTGATCCGCAAGTCCCGTCTGCGCGGCGGACGGGAACGCTAGGCGGGTCTGACGATTTAAACGGCCCGGGACAGGGCCGGTCGACGGGGAACTGCGCACATGAACCTCATCCTTTTCGGACCTCCGGCGGCAGGCAAGGGCACCCAGGCCAAGCGGCTGGTGGAGACCCGCAACATGGTGCAGCTTTCCACGGGAGACATGTTACGCGCGGCGATCGCCTCCGGTTCGGAGCTGGGCAGGCGGGTCGAAGGTGTGATGCAGCGCGGCGAGCTTGTGACGGATGAAATCGTGATCGCCCTTATCGAGGATCGGCTTCCAGAGTCCGAGGCGGCCGGGGGTGCTATCTTTGATGGATTCCCCCGGACTGTGGCCCAGGCCGAAGCGCTTGACCTGATGCTGAAGGGCAGGGGGGCCGCCATCGACCTGGTGGTCCGCCTCAAGGTCAATGACGAAGCCCTCACCCGCAGGATTGCAGGCCGGTTCGCCGAGTCCGGTCGGCCGGACGACAATCCCGAGAGCTTCAGGGTTCGCCTCGACGCCTACAACGCCCAGACGGCTCCGCTGATTCCCTATTACATGGACGCAGGGAAACTGGTGGAGATTGATGGCATGGGGTCGATCGACGAGGTCGCCTCCGGGATTGATCGGGCGCTTTCGGCGAGCTAGGTCCTCTTTCCCGCCGCGCCTCGCCGTTCTTCGAGCCCGCCGCTCGAAAAACGCGCCCCCACCATTGACGAGGCGGCTTCTATTCCATAAACGAGGCGCTTCCGCGAAACGCGCGAGGGACGTTCTGGCCTTTTGACTCGGTCAGAGCGGTGCTCGTGCATCTTTGCGTGACGAGGAGAGCACCCCACGTGGCCCGTATCGCCGGCGTAAACATACCTACGAACAAGCGCGTCGTGATCGCGCTTCAGTACATTCATGGCATCGGCCAGGCCAAGGCCGCCGAGATCGTGAGCAAGGTCGGTATCGAAGATGCCCGACGCGTCAACCAATTGTCTGACGCTGAGGTCCTTCAGATCCGGGAGACCATAGACCGCGACTATACGGTTGAGGGTGACCTTCGCCGCGATACCGCCGTCAACATCAAGCGGTTGATGGACCTGGCCTGCTATCGCGGGCTCCGTCACCGGAAGGGGCTGCCTGTCCGCGGACAGCGCACCCACACGAACGCTCGGACCCGCAAGGGACCGGCGAAGCCGATCGCCGGCAAGAAGAAATAAGAGAATCAAGCGATGGCCAAGGAACCGGCTCGCGTCAAAAAGCGCGAACGCAAAAACATCACATCGGGCGTGGCGCACGTGAACGCCTCGTTCAACAACACCATGATCACCATCACCGACGCCCAGGGAAACGCGATCTCCTGGTCCTCCGCCGGCACGATGGGGTTCAAGGGGTCCCGGAAGTCGACGCCCTACGCGGCGCAGATGGCCGCCGAGGACGCCGGTCGTAAGGCTGCCGAGCACGGGGTGAAGACCCTCGAAGTCAACGTCTCTGGCCCGGGTTCGGGTCGGGAGTCGGCGCTTCGGGCGCTCCAGGCCGTGGGCATGACGATCACCACAATTCGCGACGTGACTCCGATCCCGCACAACGGCTGCCGTCCGCCGAAGCGGCGTCGGGTCTAACGCGTTAAGCTCCGCACTTCTCCTTCGCCGGGCCGCGAAAAACGCGTCCGGCGATCCTGCGTTCGAGGGACATTCATACGTGATTGAAAGAAACTGGAACGAACTCACCCGTCCGGAAAAGCCTGCCATCGAGCTTGGCACCGACCCCGCTCGCAAGGCGCGTCTGGTGGCCGAACCCCTCGAGCGGGGTTTTGGCGTTACCCTCGGTAACAGCCTTCGCCGGGTCCTTCTGTCCTCCCTCCAAGGGGCGGCCGTCACCGCCGTTCAGATCGACGGTGTCGTCCACGAGTTCTCCTCGCTCGAGGGCGTCCGGGAGGACGTCGTCGATATCGTTCTGAACATCAAGCAACTTGCCCTCCGCTTGCATGCGGAAGGTGTCAGGCGGATGACGCTCCGGGCCCAGGGGCCAGGTTCGGTGACCGCCCGCCAGATCGAGACCGGCGCAGACATCGAGATCCTCAACCCGGACCACGTGCTCTGCACCCTCGACGAGGGTGCCAGCGTGCGCATGGAGTTCACGGTTCAGAACGGCAAGGGCTATGTCCCCTCCGAGATGAACCGTCCCGAGGACGCTCCGATTGGCCTGATCGCCGTCGACAGCCTGTACTCGCCGGTCAAGCGGGTTGCCTACCGGGTGGAGCCCACCCGCCAGGGCCAGAGCCTCGACTATGACAAGCTGATCATCGACGTCGAAACCAACGGCGCGGTGACACCCGTGGACGCCGTGGCCTACGCCGCCCGGATCCTTCAGGACCAACTTCAGATCTTCATCACTTTCGAAGAGCCGAAGAAGAAGTCTGATGCCGACTCCAAGCCCGAGTTGCCCTTCAATCCAGCCCTGCTGAAGAAGGTCGATGAGCTCGAGCTGTCTGTCCGCTCGGCGAATTGCCTGAAGAACGACAACATCGTCTATATCGGCGACCTGATCCAGAAGACCGAGGCGGAGATGCTCCGCACGCCGAACTTCGGGCGCAAGTCGCTTAACGAGATTAAGGAAGTGCTCGCGGGCATGAACCTGCATCTCGGGATGGACGTTCCCAACTGGCCGCCCGAGAATATAGAAGAGCTGGCCAAGAAGTTCGAAGACCAGATGTAATCCTGCGGCGCGTCGCGAGACGCCCCGCTCCCGAGGAGAGACCGCAATGCGTCATGGAAATGGGCACCGCAAGCTGGGACGGACCAGCGCGCACCGGACCGCCATGTTCGCCAACATGGCTGCCAGCCTCATCAAGCATGAGCAGATCGTCACGACCCTGCCCAAGGCCAAGGAGCTTCGGCCCGTGGTGGAAAAGCTGGTGACCCTGGCTAAGCGCGGCGACCTGCACGCCCGCCGTCAGGCCATCAGCCAGATCCGCGATGTTGAGCAGGTCGGCAAGCTGTTCGCGACCCTCGGTCCCCGCTATGCGGATCGTCGTGGCGGCTACACCCGCGTTCTGAAGGCCGGGTTCCGCTATGGCGACAACGCCGCACTGGCGGTCATAGAGTTTGTCGACCGCGACCCCTCGGAAAAGGGCAAGGACTCCGGCCCGGTGCAGGTTTCAGCCTTCGCAGACGCCTAGGCTCTTCCAGCCCGGCGCAAGGAATTTGACCCCGGCCCTGCGCCGGGGTCTTTTTTTTGGGGCAGACCGGGCGAGGGTTGCGGATTGCCAGACGCGGCCTCCTGCGTCTGCCCGCCTCATCGGGATCAAGCCGCTCCCGTCGGACGGGAAGGCCGAGGTGCTGTCGGGTGCGCTGGTGCCGGGCGCCCGCAGGCCTGTCGGTTTCTGGGCCTGCTGTGACCTGAATCCCCTGACGGGAGGACAACCGTTGCGCGGAATGGAGGTCGGGGTTGCGGCCCCGGAGGCTTCGGGCCAAGGTCCCGCGCGATCGAGGACCCGACAATGACGACGGAAGCTTCCACGCCCACTCGACGCCGTGCGGCCTTCGGATTTATCTTTGCGTCGGCCCTGCTGAACGCGGTGTCCTTTGGCATCACCATCCCGATCCTCCCTGGCCTGATCAAGGACTTCGCGGGAGGCGACACGGCTGCCGCCGCAGAGTGGGTCATGCTGTTCGGCGCGGTCTGGGGGGTGATGCAGTTCATCTGCGGGCCCATACTGGGGGTGCTTTCAGACCGGATCGGCCGCCGGCCGGTCCTTCTGATCTCCTTCCTGGGTCTGGCCTTCGACTTCCTGTTCCTGGTCTTCGCCCCCAGCCTGATGTGGCTGTTCGTCGCGCGGATCGTGAACGGCATGACTGCCGCCAGCTTCTCCACGGCCAACGCCTATGTGGCGGACGTCACGCCGGTCGATCAGCGGGCGCGCTACTTCGGGTTCATGGGCGCATCCTTCGGGTTCGGCTTCCTGATCGGGCCTGTTCTCGGAGGTCTGCTGGCCGGCCCCTACATGCAGTCCCTCGTCGGGGACTTCGCCATCCGGCTGCCCTTTGCGGTTGCCGGTGCCCTGGCCCTCCTCAACTTCCTGTACGGCCTCTTCGTCCTGCCGGAGTCGCTGCCGCCGGAGCGCCGCAGCGCCCGGTTCGACTGGAGCCGAGCCAATCCGGTCGGGTCCCTGAAGTTCCTGCTCGTGCAGGGCCAGCTGGCGGGCCTGGCGACCGTCGGCTTCCTGTTCCAGATTGCGCATAACGTCCTGCCAGCGGTCTTCGTCCTCTACACTGGCTATCGTTACAACTGGGACCTCCAGACCATCAGCCTGACCATGTTCCTGACAGGCGCTCTGGGGATTCTCATGCAGACCCTTGTGGTCGGACCGGTGGTCCGGACCCTGGGCGAGCGGGGCGCGCTCCTCATCGGCTGTGCGGGGGCCGCCCTCGGCTTTCTCTGCTATGGCCTGGCCCCCACGGGTCTGACCTACCTTGCAGCGGCACCCATCTTCGCCCTCAGCAATCTCCTGAGCCCCGGCCTGCAGGGTCTGATGACCCGGCGTGTGGGCCCGGAGTTTCAGGGGCAGCTACAGGGCGCAAACCAGAGCCTGTCCGGCATCGCCACCATTATCGGCCCCTTCCTGTTCGGCGGCAGCTTCGCCTTCGCCCTGAAGCACGAGTCCCTTTCGGCCTGGCCAGGGCTGCCCATCCTGATCGCCTCATCGCTGATGGTGGTGGCCTTCTTCGTGGCCTGGCGGGTTGGCCGACCCCTGCCGGTCGCGCCAGTGCCCGGTCCGACCCCCGTTGCGGGGGAGTGAAGACGCTCACCGGATGGGGTTCGCCATGATTGCGCCCGAAACCTGTCAGATCAGGAACCCAAGATAACAGGAAGTCCCATGCACCTGCACAGAGCCCTGGTCCCCGCCCTCGTCCTACTGGCGGCCTGTTCCGGCCCTGCTGGGCGGACCGAAGCCCAATCCCCGCCCCTCGCCCAGCCGACCCGGGCGGCGCCCTCAGACCCCCTGAACATGAAGGCCTCCTTCGCCCCCGTGGTCCGCAGGGCGGCTCCGGCGGTGGTGAACATTTCGGCCAAGCGCATCGTCCGTCAGCAGGTCGACCCCTTCTGGCAGATGTTTGGAATGGGAGCGCCCCCCAACCGGGTCGAGGGGTCGCTTGGCTCTGGGGTCATCGTCCGGTCTGACGGGATCATCATAACCAACAACCACGTCATCGAGGGCGGCCGGGAGATCACAGTTGCGCTCTCGGACCGCCGAGAGTTTCCCGCCCGCGTGCTCCTTGTGGATGCCAGGGGTGACCTCGCTGTGCTCAAGATCGACGCCGGAACCGAGCGCCTGCCGGTCATGCCGATCGACGATTCGGATGACGCTCAGGTCGGCGACCTGGTGCTGGCCATCGGCGATCCCTTTGGCGTGGGCCAGACCGTCACCAATGGCATCATCTCCGCCCTCAACCGGGCGGCCGACCCACAGGGTGGGGCGCCGATGACCTACATTCAGACCGACGCCGCCATCAATCCAGGCAACTCCGGGGGCGCCCTTGTGGACATGGATGGCGACCTCATCGGAGTGAACAGCTTCATCGTGTCGCGGTCAGGCGGGTCGGCAGGCGTTGGGTTCGCCATACCTGCAGCCATGGTCCGGCGGGTGGTCGAGGCCGCTGCCGGTGGAGGCCAGGTCCTTGTGCGTTCCTGGCTGGGTGCGCGGACCCAGCCCGTCACCCCGGAGATCGCGCGCAGTGTGGGCCTGTCCTCTCCCCAGGGCGCCCTGGTGGCCGACATCTGGCCGGGGGGTCCCGCCGATCGGGCCGGCCTGAAGTCCGGCGATATCATCCTGACGGTGAACGGCCGTCCGGCGGCCGATCCGGCTGCGGTGTCCTTCGCCGTCGGGGCGGCGCGACCCGGGGAAAGCCTCGCCCTCTCCGTCCGGCGGAATGAACAGGTGATCAAGGCCAGCCTCCGCCCGGAACCCCCGCCGGCCAAGCCGGCCCGGGACGAGTGGCTTGTGGACGGCCGCAATCCCTTCCAGGGCGCAACCGTGGTGAACGTCTCTCCGGCCGTTGCAGAGGAACTGGGCGTCGACGCCTTTTCGTCCCGGGGCGTCCTGGTGATCAACATCTCCCGGGGCTTTGCGATGAATGCAGGCCTGCGTCCGGGGGACGTGGTTCGTCGGGTCAATGGTCGCGAGATCGGGACGGTCGCCGACCTCCGGGGTGCCCTGTCGAGTCCCGCGGGGAACTGGGCGGTGACCATCCTGCGCGGCGAGCGCGAGATCACCGGCAATTTCCGGACCTGACCGGCGCGCGGGAAGCCGCTAGTCTTTGCCGATGGCCGACCTGTTCGAAGCTGCGGGACTGACCCCGCCCAACCCGGCACCGCTGGCCGAGCGTCTGAGGCCTCGGTCGCTTGGCGAGGTGGCTGGGCAGGACCACCTCCTGTCTGCCGAGGGTCCCATCGGGCGCATGGCGGCCGCGCGCCGGCTGTCCTCCATGATCCTCTGGGGCCCGCCCGGGGTGGGCAAGACGACCATCGCCCGGCTCCTCGCCCAGGCGGCGGGCTACGAATTTCAGCAGATCTCCGCCGTCTTTTCCGGGGTGGCGGACCTCAAGAAGGCCTTCGAGCAGGCCCGGGTCCGGCGCCATGCGGGACAGGCCACCCTCCTGTTTGTGGATGAAATCCACCGTTTCAATCGCGCCCAGCAGGACGGCTTCCTGCCCTGGGTGGAGGAGGGGGTGGTCACCCTGGTCGGTGCCACCACCGAGAACCCGTCCTTCGAACTGAACGGGGCCCTCCTGTCCCGATGCCAGGTCTTCGTATTGCGGCGTCTGGACGAGGCGGCACAGTCCGCCCTCCTTGAGCGTGCGGAGGCGGCGGAGGGCCGGGTCCTGCCCCTGACCGCCGAGGCGCGCTCGGCCCTGGTCGCCCTGGCGGACGGGGACGGCCGCTACCTCCTGACTCTGGCCGAGACCCTTTTCGGCGTGGCGTCTGCGACGCCCCTCGACCCCGCGGCCCTGGGGCTCCTGCTGCAAAAGCGCAGCCCGGCCTACGACAAGGACCGGGAGGGGCACTACAACCTGATCTCTGCCCTTCACAAGTCGATCCGCGGGTCAGATCCGGACGCCGCCCTCTACTGGCTGGCCCGCATGCTTGAGGGGGGGGAAGAACCCCTGTTCATCGCCCGGCGCCTGGTCCGGGCGGCCATGGAGGATATCGGCTCGGCTGACCCCATGTCGCTGGTCCTGGCCAACGCCGCCCGCGAGGCCTTCGAGCACCTGGGATCGCCCGAGGGCGAGCTCGCCCTGGCCCAACTGACCGTGCACCTGGCCTGCGCGCCCAAGTCGAACGCCGTCTATACGGCGTTCTCCAGGGCCAGGAAGGCGGCGCGGGAGACCGGCTCCCTGCCGCCGCCGGCCCACATCCTGAACGCCCCGACCCAGCTGATGAAGTCGCTCGGCTACGGGGACGGCTATGTCTATGACCACGACGCCGAGGGGGGCTTTTCCGGGCAGAACTACTTCCCGGATGGCATGGCGCGCCGGACCTTCTACGAGCCCCGGGGCGAGGGTTCCGAGGTTCGCGTCCGCGAGCGCCTGGAGCGCTGGGCGGCGATGCGGGGACGAGAGCCGGAAGGGCGTCGATGAGTTTGCAGGGCCCCCATCCAACTGTCCCTCGGCCGATTGTCCTTCGGCTGATTGGCCGATGCACCACGGAACAGCAGGAAGCCTTGCGCCTCCTGCGCAATCATCCGGCCATTCGCGGCGCCATGTATACCGATCATGTCATCTCCCAGGAGGAGCATGCCCGCTGGATGGCAGGCCTCTCCGGAGACGACCGAAGGCTTGTCTTTGTCGTGCTGTCGCCAGAGGGCGAGGCCCTGGGACTTGTCAGCGTGACCGCGATAGATCGTCTCCACCGCACGGCAGACTGGGCCTTCTACCTGGCTCCCGAGGCGCGCGGCGGTCTGGGCGCCGCCCTCGAGTTTCACCTGCTGGAGTTTGTCTTCGGCGAGTTGGATCTGGAGAAGCTAAATTGCGAGGTTCTGGAGTCCAATCCGACGGTGGTTCGTATGCACGCCAAGTTCCTCTTCAGAGAGGAGGGGTTCCGGCGTTCTAACGTCGTCAAGGATGGCGACCGGATCGGCGTCCACTTTCTGGGTCTCACACGCGAGGATTGGAAGGAGGGAAGGGTTGCGGTCCAAGAGCGGATCCAGGAGGTGCTCGACCGGTTCGAGATCACTCTGGAACCGTGGGGCTGAGGCAAGGCCGTTCGGCGCAAGGGTGACGAACAGGGCACGTCTCAGCTAAATGGCTTTGTGAAGCCGCTCAAACCCGTTCCCCTCAGCGCCGACGAGGTCGCCCTTGTCCGCGCCATGGTCTTCCATGAGGACGCCAGCGTCCTTGGCCTGAACAAGCCGGCCGGCCTGTCCAGCCAGGGCGGGCGGGGGCAGGTGATCACCCTGGATGAGATGCTCTGGGCCTTCGCCAAGCCCGGCAAGGCGCGGCCCCGGCTGATCCACCGCCTCGACCGGGACACCTCCGGGGTTATCCTTGCGGCTCGCACCCAGCCGGCGGCGAGCTTCCTGGGCAAGGCCATGATGGCCCGGAAGATCACCAAGACCTACCTGGCCCTCGTCGCGCCTGGGGCGCAGGGGGCGCCGGTCCCGCCGTCGGGACGGATCACGGACGCTCTTCGGCGCGTGGAGACCGGCCGCGAGGCCCGCATGCAGGTCTGTGCCGCGGACCATGTCGATGCAGAGACTGCGGAGACCCGGTACCGGACCCTTGCGACCACGGAGGGGGCGGCCCTGCTTGAGGTTTCGCCAATGACCGGCCGCATGCACCAGATCCGGATTCACCTGGCGTCGATCCAGCGCCCGATCGCCGGCGATGCGTGGTATGGAGGCGCACTGGTTTTGGGGGGTCTGCCTGCGCCGAGGCTGATGCTTCACGCCGCGACCCTGACCTTTCCGCACCCGGAGGGCGGACACATGACCCTTCGCGCGCCCCTTCCCGAAGATTTCGCCGGGCTCCTCTCAGGGCTGGGTCTCCAGGTTCCTGAGACAGGTCGGGATGCGTCCGCGGAGCGGCATCCATGACGGGCAACCTGCTGCTTGTCGCGGCGGGAGGCGGGGCGGGTGCCGTCCTGCGCTACCTCCTGTCCATCGCCTTCGGCAGGGGCCCCCTCGGCGCCTGGCCCTGGCCGACCTTCACCGCAAACATCGCCGGCGGCTTGGCGATGGGGCTGCTCGCAGGGTGGCTGTCCCTGCGAGGCGGCGCGGATGGCGAACGTGTGCGCCTGTTCCTCGGTGTAGGTCTTCTCGGCGGGTTTACGACCTTCTCCGCCTTCTCCCTGGAGACCCTGATGATGGTCGAGCGGCGAGCCTGGGGTCCGGCGGCCCTTTATTCAGGCCTCTCCGTGGTGTTGGCCACCGGCGCTGTCTTCCTGGGCCTGGTGGGCATGCGCAGGTTCCTCGCATGAGGGAGGTCCGCACCCTGACCGTGGATCCGGGGGAGGGCGGTGTCCGGCTGGACCGCTGGTTCCGCCGGCGTTGGCCGCATCTGACGCAAGTCCAGATCCAGAAACTGACCCGTTCGGGCCAGATCCGGGTCGGTGGCGCCCGGGTACGGCCCGAGACCCGCCTCGAAGCCGGGGACGAGGTCCGCGTGCCCCCGCTCCCGGACGCACCCGCCGCCGATGCGCCCCGGCCGGCCCTGCCCTCCCGGGATGCCGCCTACGCCCGCAGCCTGGTCCTGCACGAGGACGATGAGGTCCTGGCCCTCAACAAGCCCGCAGGCCTCGCCGTCCAGGGTGGAACCAAGACCCGCAATCACGTCGACCGACTCCTGTCCGCCTGGGGGGAGGGGCTCGCCCGGCCCCGACTGGTGCATCGCCTGGACCGGGACACTTCCGGCGTCCTCCTGGCTGGCAAGACCCCCGCCGCTGCTGCCCGCCTCGCCGGCTCCTTTGCTCGGCGCCGGGCAGAGAAGACCTACTGGGCCCTGGTCCTCGGCCATCCGAGACCGCAGGACGGCATACTCAGCCTTCCCCTGGTGAAGAAGGGCGTAGGCGACCGGGAACTGGTCGTGCCTGCCGAGCCCAAGGACCCCCGGGCCGAGCCCGCCGAAACAGAGTTCACCCTGATCTCGAGGGCCGGGGACCGTGTGTCCTGGATGGCGCTGAGGCCCCACACGGGCCGGACCCACCAGCTGCGGGTCCATATGCTGGCCATGGGGCATCCCATCCTTGGCGATCCCAAATACAACACGCCGGAGTCCGTCGCCCTCTCCGGGGGGCTGGGCCTTCAGCTGCTCGCTCGCCGGCTCAGCCTGCCTCATCCGTCCGGCGGGCTCCTGGTCGTCGAGGCGCCGATCAGTCCCGAGATGAAGGCCGGCTTCACCCGCTTCGGGTTTGACGCCTCCGAGGCGGACCCCGAGCCCTTCCGGCGACCGGGCCGGGGCGCACGGCGGGGGAACTAATCCCTGCGGGTCTTGCGCGCGCCGGTGCGCAGGGCCATTCAGCCCATGACCTTGGAGACCTGCACATGGCGCAGAAAGGCTTCATCGAGCCGGGCGAGAAGCCCCGCCGCTTCTACGAGACCGTAGCGGTGGCGGAGGCTGCGGATGGCTGGCAGGTGCTGCTCGATGGGCGTCCGCCCCGTTCCTCTCGGGGCGCAGCGCTGAGGACGCCGACGCGGGACCTGGCCGAGCTGGCCGCGGCCGAGTGGGAGGCGCAGGTCCAGCATGTGGATCTTGCCGCCATGCATGCAACCCGCCTGGTCTTTACGGCGCTGGAGGCCATACCCGCCGCCCGGGAGTCCGTCGCCGACCAGATCGTTCGTTATGCCGGAAACGATCTACTCTGCTATCCGGCGGAGAGTCCCTCCGGGCTCTGCGCCCGGCAGGCAGCGGCCTGGGGACCCGTTCTGGCCCGCGCCCGCGATGAGTTGGGTGTCGCCCTTGAGCCCTCCGGGGGAATCCTTCACCGGGACCAGCCGGGCCACGCCCTGGAAGCGGTCAGGCGACATGCCCTGTCTGCAGATGACTTCACCCTGTCGGGGCTGGCCTTCGGCGCACCCCTGTTCGGCTCTGCAGTCCTGACCCTGGGTCTGTGGCGAGGCTGGTTCGGGGGGGAGGAGGCCTATGCCCTCTCCCGGCTCGACGAGGCCTGGCAGGAGGAACAGTGGGGGATCGACGAGGAGGCCGCCGAGCGCACGACCCGGCTACAGGCCGAGGCCCGCATGCTGGGGGCCTGGTTCCGGGGGCTTGGCAACCCTCCGGTCTCCCCGGCTTGACCTTGCGCCCCGGCTCGGCTGCGACTAGGGCTTTGCCTCTGTCGTCATTGCGTCACGGGGTTCTGCAGTGAAGGAAATCCTTGAGGAACTCGAGCGTCGGCGCTCGGAAGCGCGGGCCGGCGGCGGCGGTCGCCGCATTGACGCCCAGCACGCCAAGGGCAAGCTGACGGCGCGGGAGCGCCTGGACCTGCTCCTCGACGAGGGCTCCTTCGAGGAGTTCGACATGTTCGTCGAACACCGTGCCGTCGACTTCGGCATGGCCGAGCAGAGGGTCGCCGGCGACGGGGTTGTCACCGGCTGGGGTACCATCAATGGCCGGGTGGTCTTTGTCTTCTCCAAGGACTTCACGGTGTTCGGTGGCTCGCTGTCCAATGCCCACGCCCGCAAGATCGTCAAGGTCCAGGAACAGGCCCTGAAGGTCGGCGCGCCCATCATTGGCCTCTTCGACGCTGGCGGTGCCCGCATCCAGGAGGGTGTCGACGGCCTGGCGGGATACGCTGACATCTTCCTGCAGAACACCCTGGCCTCGGGGGTGATCCCGCAGATCAGCGTCATCATGGGTCCTTGCGCCGGTGGAGACGTCTACTCGCCGGCCATCACCGACTTCATCTTCATGGTGAAGGACACCAGCTACATGTACGTCACCGGTCCGGACGTCGTCCGCACGGTGACCCATGAGGAGGTCACTCACGAGGAACTCGGCGGCTATCGTGTCCATGCCCTGAAGTCCGGGGTGGCAGACGGGGCCTTCGAGAACGATCTTGAGGCGCTGACCCAGGTCCGCCGACTGGTGGACTTCCTACCCCTGTCCAACCGGGAGAAGCCGCCGGTCCGGGAGTGCCAGGACAGCCCCGAACGGATCGAGCCCTCCCTGGATACCCTCATCCCGGCCAATCCCAACAAGCCCTATGACATGAAGGAACTGATCCTGAAGGTCGTGGACGAGGCAGATTTCTTCGAGATCTCGCCAGACTACGCCAAGAACATCGTCTGCGGGTTTGCCCGGATCGAGGGCGCGACCGTGGGCGTAGTGGCCAACCAGCCCCAGGTGCTGGCGGGCGTGCTCGACATCGACTCTTCACGCAAGGCTGCGCGCTTCGTGCGTTTCTGCGACGCCTTTGATATCCCCCTGGTCACCCTGGTCGACGTGCCGGGCTTCATGCCCGGCACCAAGCAGGAGCAGGGCGGCCTGATCCGCCACGGGGCCAAGCTGCTCTTCGCCTATGCTGAGGCCACCGTACCCAAGGTCACGCTCATCACCCGCAAGGCCTATGGCGGGGCCTACGACGTGATGAGCTCAAAGCACATCCGGGGTGACGTCAACTACGCCTGGCCGTCCGCCGAGATCGCGGTGATGGGGTCCAAGGGCGCGGTGGAGATCATCTTCGGTTCCGAGATTGGCGACCCCGGCGCCATCGCCGCCCGGGAGGCTGAGTATAAGGCCCGCTTCGCGAATCCCTTCGTGGCGGCCTCCCGCGGCTATATTGATGATGTTATCTCGCCGCACTCCACGCGCCTGCGCATCGCCCGGTCTCTACGCAACCTCAAGGGCAAGGTCCTGGCCAACCCCTGGAAGAAGCACGACAACATTCCCCTCTGAGTCGCCTTTCGGGCGGGGGTACCATGAGGTCCTGAGTGCATAATCTCGCCGCCCAGCTGATGCTCTCCACAGTGCTGGTGTCGGCGACGGTGGTCATGCACCTGATCGGCCTTGGGATACTGCGACGGCTCGTGCGTCTTCACCTCGAGCGCTTTCTCCTCTTCGTGCACCTGGACCGGATGCTCGTTCCGATGGGCGTGGTCCTGGGACTGTTCGTGGTGCACGGGGCGGAAATCTGGCTCTACGCCCTGACCTACGAGGCCATGGGCCTGACGGACACCCTGGAGGACGCCCTCTTCATTTCAACCAGCTCCTACTCCACCATCGGCGAAGCCGCGGGCCTGATGCCCGCGAACTGGCGGCTCGTGGGCGTCCTGGAAGGCGTGAACGGCATGCTACTGATCGGCTGGTCCACGGCCTTCCTCTTCCAGTTGCTGGACCACATCATGAGCGATGACGAGGAGGTAAAGGCCCAGAAAGGCGCCATCGCCCGCCGTCGGCGCGCGAAGAAATAGCGCTGGGGGACCTCAGGTCCCTAAGGTCGTCATATCGTCGCCCCGCTGAAGCGGGTCTCGCAGCGCCTGGGTGACCGGCGTGAACTCGAGTGAGATTGAATTGATGCAGTACCTGAGGCGGGTCGGCGGCGGTCCGTCCGGGAAGACATGCCCCTGGTGGCTGTCGCAACGGGCACAGCGGGTCTCGATCCGGAGCATGCCGTAGCTGGTGTCGCGCACCTCGATGACGTGGGCGGGATGGATGGGTTCCCAGAAGCTGGGCCAGCCTGTGCCACTCTCGAACTTGGTCCTGGCCTGGAACAGGGGCAGGGCGCAGAGCCGGCAGCAATAGACCCCGTCGGCCTTGTTGTTTAGAAGGCCTCCGCAGAACGGTGCCTCGGTGCCGTGTCGAAGCAGGACCTCGGCCTCTTCTCTCGTGAGGCTGGACTCAAGGCGCTTGCGTTCCGCTACGTCGGGTGGCGTGAGGTCAAAACGAGACGGAGGGGTTGCGGGCGTGTTCATGCCGGCAATCTAGTGGCTTGGCGTCCCGGGTGGAAGCACCCGATGCGCGGGTCCGCTGGCACTGTTCAAGGGGCGCTTGATGTTCAGGAAAATCCTCATTGCCAACCGCGGCGAGATTGCCGTGCGGATCATCAGGACCTGTCAGAGGCTGGGGATCTCCACCGTGGTGGTCTATTCCGAGGCCGATGCCGATTCCATGGCCGTGGAGATGGCAGACGAGAGCGTCCTCATCGGCCCGGCTCCGGCCTCGGCCAGCTATCTGGTGGCCGACAAGATCGTCGAGGCCTGCCGGGCGACGGGCGCCGAGGCGGTCCATCCCGGCTTCGGCTTCCTTTCCGAGAACGCGGGCTTCGCCCAGCGCCTGGCGGACGAAGGGATCGTCTTCATTGGTCCGAATCCCCATGCCATCCAGGCCATGGGCGACAAGATCGAGTCCAAGAAGTTCGCCGCCCGCGCCAATGTCTCGGTCGTACCCGGCCATGTTGGCGAGATCGAGGATACCGCCCACGCCATCCGCATCGCCGAGGACATCAGCTATCCGGTGATGATCAAGGCCTCTGCAGGCGGCGGCGGCAAGGGCATTCGCGTCGCCTGGAACCGCCAGGACGTCGAGGAGGGCTTTCCCGCCGTCCGCGCCGAGGCCAAGGCCAGCTTCGGTGACGACCGTATCTTCATCGAGAAGTTCATCGAGAGCCCCCGGCACATCGAGATCCAGGTCCTGGGCGACAAGCACGGCAACGTCATCCATCTCTTCGAGCGCGAGTGCTCCATCCAGCGCCGGAACCAGAAGGTGATCGAAGAGGCCCCTTCGCCCCTACTGGACGCGGAGACCCGGGCGGCCATGGGGGCCCAGGCCGTCGCCTTGGCCAAGGCGGTCAACTACGACAGCGCCGGCACAGTGGAGTTCGTCGCCGGCCAGGACCGCAGCTTCTACTTCCTGGAGATGAACACCCGCCTCCAGGTGGAGCATCCGGTCACCGAGCTCATCACCGGGGTGGACCTGGTCGAGCAGATGATCCGCTCGGCCTGGGGCGAGAAACTGGCCTTCCGCCAGGAAGACCTGTCCATCAAGGGCTGGGCCATGGAGTGCCGGATCTACGCAGAAGATCCCTATCGAGGCTTCCTGCCGTCCATTGGCCGCCTTGTCCGCTATAGCCCTCCTGTTGAGGGCGAGGTCGGGGGCGGCGCCATCGTCCGCAATGACGCCGGCGTCCGCGAGGGTGACGAGATCTCAATGTACTACGACCCCATGATCTCCAAGCTGTCGACCTGGGGACCGGACCGCATCGCGGCCATCGACGCCATGGGGCGGGCGCTGGAGAATTTCCACATTGAAGGCCTGGGGCAGAACATCCCCTTCCTGGCCGCCGTCATGGACCAGGGGCGCTTCCGCTCCGGGGAGCTGTCGACCTCCTACATCAAGGACGAATTCCCGGAGGGCTTCCAGGGAACCGCGCCTGACGACTTCCAGAAGGACCTCATGACCGCCGTGGCCTGCGCCATGCACCGGGCCATCGCCGGGCGCGCAGCGGGGGGCCGGCTGCGGGACGACTGGGTCGTGATCGGTGCGGGCGAGCACCGGCCGGTTCTCATCCAGACCACGAACGATGGCCTGAAGGTCGATATCCTGGACGAGGGGCGGGCCCTCAGCCTTGGTCAGTCCGACTGGCGGCCCGGCCTGCCGGTATTCCGGGGCGTCGTAGATGGCAGGGCTTTCGCCTGCGCGGTCCAGCCCGCGGCGGAGGGCTACGTCATCCGCCATCGCGCGGCGACCCGCCGGATCCTGGTGCTTTCGCCGCGCTCGGCGCAGCTCCACGACATGCTTCCTCCCAAGAAGGCGGCAGATACGTCCAAGCTGGTGATCTCGCCCATGCCCGGCCTCGTGGTCTCCCTGGACGTCGAGGCCGGCCAGTCGGTCCGGTCGGGCGAGCAGGTGGCGATCATCGAGGCCATGAAGATGCAGAACATCATCCGGGCGGAGCGGGACGGGGTGGTCAAGGCCGTCCTGGTGGCCTCCGGAGCGTCTGTCGCCGCCGACGAGGTGCTGATCGAGTTCGGGTGACGCGCTCTCCAGCCCCATGGAGATGAAGCCGTGAGCCTATCTGCGATACTTGCCCTGCTGGCGGCGGCCTTCGCCACCGCCCTACTCTCCGGCGTTTTCGGAATGGCCGGGGGACTGGTCCTGATGGGGGTGCTGGCCCTCATCCTGCCCGTCCAGGCCGCCTTCGTGACCCACGGCGTTCTGCAACTGGCCGCCAACGGCTGGCGGGCCCTGATCCAGCGCAGCCACATCCGGTGGGCCGTGGTCGGCGGGTATGGCCTCGGCGCGGCAGCAGCTTCGCTCCTGGTCCTCGTCCTTGCGTTCTCGCCGTCCAGGCCCTTGCTCTTCCTGTGCCTGGGGCTGACGCCCTTCCTCACCTGGTTGCCCGGGGATCGCCTGCGACTGGACGCCGCCCGCCCGGCCCACGCGGTACTGGCCGGCCTCTCCGTCACGGGCCTCAACCTGACGGCGGGCGTCGCCGGCCCCCTGCTGGACATCTTTTTTGTCCGGACAGACATGTCGCGCCACGCCGTGGTCGCTACCAAGGCGGCGACGCAGGTGTTGGCTCACCTCGCCAAGACGCTGGTCTATGGCGTCGGCCTGATCCGCCTGGGCGGGGAGGGGATGCCGCCGGCCTGGATCCTCGCCCTGGCCCTTCCGCTATCCTTCGCTGGAACCGCGATCGGCGGGCGGATCCTCGACCGGATGACCGACTCCGGCTTCCGGCGCTGGACGCGCTGGATCGTCACCGGCATCGGGATTGTCTACCTGGTCCAGGCGGCGAGGCTGCTGCTCGCCGCCTGAGGACGCAGAGGGTCAGGCCAGGGCCGCCGAAATGGCCTGGTCGAGGTCGGCGAGGATGTCGTCGACGTGCTCGATGCCGATCGACAGGCGCACATATCCCGCCGAGACTCCGGTGGTTGCCTGCTCCTCGGCGGACAGCTGGGAGTGGGTCGTAGAGGCCGGGTGGATCGCCAGGCTCCGGGCATCGCCGATGTTGGCGACGTGATAGAGCAGCTTCAGGCTGTCGATGAAGCGCCGGCCGGTCTCGAGGCCGCCCTCCAGCTCAAACCCGACCAGGCCACCATAGCCGCCCTTCATGACGCGATCGGCCCGAGCCCGGGCCTCTCCGGTCTGCTGAGACGGGTGGATCACCCGCGAGACGCCCTTTCGTCCCTTCAGCCACGCAGCCACCGCGGTGGCGTTGGCGCAGTGGCGCTCCATTCGCAAGGCCAGGGTTTCGACGCCCTGGAGGATCTGGAAGGCGTTGAAGGGCGACAGGGCTGCGCCCAGGTCGCGCAGGAGGATGACCCGGGCCCGCAGGATGTAGGCGATGGGGCCGAGGGGCTTCACGGCCTGGGTCCAGACGGCGCCATGGTAGGAGGCGTCGGGGGTATTCAGCAGGGGCTGGCGCTCGGGCCGGCTCTCCCAGTCGAACTTCCCGGAGTCCACGATCAGGCCGCCGATGGAGGTGCCATGCCCACCCAGGTACTTGGTGGCGGAATAGACGACGATGGCCGCGCCGTGATCGAAGGGCCGCACCAGAAGGGGCGCTGCGGTATTGTCCATGATCAGGGGAATGCCGAACTCCCGCCCGATGGCGGCGACCTCGGTGATGGGGAAGACCTCGAGCTTGGGGTTGGGCAGGGTCTCGGCGTAGTAGGCGCGGGTCCGGTCGTCGGTGGCCCGGCGGAAGTTCTCCGGGTCTGCAGGATCCACGAACCGGACCTCGATGCCCTGGTCCTTCAGGGTGTTGGCGAAGAGGTTCCAGGTGCCGCCGTAGAGGGCGGTGGAGGACACCACATTGTCGCCCGCCCGGGCGAGGTTCTGAATGGCGTAGGCCGAGGCTGCCTGGCCTGAAGCCACCGCCAGCGCGCCCACGCCGCCTTCCAGGGCCGTGATGCGCTGCTCCAGCACATCCGTCGTGGGATTCATGATCCGCGTGTAGATGTTGCCCAACTCCTGGAGGGCGAACAGCGAGGCCGCATGGCCGGTGTCGCGGAACTGATAGGAAGTGGTCTGGTGGATCGGAACCGCCACCGAGCCCGTGGTCGGGTCCGCCCGCCAGCCGGCATGAAGGACAAGGGTTTCCGGGCGCTGGGGCGTATCGGACATTGGGGTCTCCCGGGATTACGGCGCGAGGATGCTCAGGCGTCCTAACAGGGGAGGACGGGGGGTCAAGCCGAGCGTCGCTCGCTGAGGTCCCAGATATTCTGTCAGCCGGAGGCTCACGGCACCTTCCCAGGAGCCGATACCCGTCGGTCATTTCGAGGAGATCCACGCTTCCGGCGCCGGCGTTTCGGCGGGAGGATGGTGGGTGCAGTAGGATTCGAACCTACGACCCGCTGATTAAGAGTCAGCTGCTCTACCAACTGAGCTATGCACCCAAGCCTTGCGGCACCTTGCGGCCCCGGGGCGAGGGCGCGGAAAATACTGCAAACCGCGTCGAACGCAAGGGCGTGGAATTGGGGGGATGAAGATGGTTTCGCCAGGGACTGGGGGACGGGTCGATTTCGGTTTCCTGGAGCGGCTCGCCGCAGGAGACGCGGGACTCATGCGGGAGGTCCTGGAGATCTTCCTCGCAGAGGCTGCGGGTTGGTCCGGACGTCTTGAGGCTGCGGACCCCGCCTCGGCCGCCGAGGTGATCCATACCCTCAAGGGATCGGGCCGCGCCATCGGCGCCCAGTTTCTTGGAGACCTGTGCGAGGACTGGGAAATGGGCGAGTTCGAGGGCGTGGAGCCCATACTCGGGGAGTTGGCGTCTGTACTTGCCGAGGTCGAGGCCTGGCTTGCAGCCTAGATCCCGGCCCCGTTGTCGAGGGTCCGCAAGACGGCTTCGTGAGCCTCGGCCTCAGCCGTGATCCAGTTGATGAAGGCCTTGACCTGGGGCAGGCGGCCCTTGGCCTTGGGGTGCACAAGATAGTAGGCGAAATCTACTGCGGTCGCGATCTGGAGGGGAGCCACCAGCCGGCCGGCGTCGAGGTCATCCTGTGCCAGCGTGCGCTTCGCCAGGGCGACGCCCCGGCCGTTGACCGCTGCCTCGATCACCAGGCTGGACTGGTTAAAGCGGGGACCCCGCGTCCCGTCCACCTCGCGAACGCCGCGCGCGGCAAGCCACATGGTCCAGTCGGGACAGGAATCGTCGGGCTCCGGCGATCCATCATGAAGGAGGATGTGTCGCCATAGGTCCTCGGGCCGGTCCAGGGGGGTCGTCGCATGGAGCTCGGGACTGAGGACGGGGATCACGGTCTCCCCGATCAGCCGTCGTACCTCCATGCCGGCATAGCGGCCGGCACCGTAGCGCAGGGCAATGTCCACCTCTCCGGCCGTGAGGTCCACGAGGTCCAGGCCTGCGGACAACCAAACGTCGACCTGGGGATTGGCTGCCTCGAAACTCCCCAGTCGCGGAACCAGCCACTTGGCGGCGAAGGAAGGCGCAGCGGTCAAGGTGAGCCGCCGACCGTCCACCGCTGCGGTCAGCAGGGAAGCGGCCTCGGCGAGCCTGTCAAAGGCCTCCCGGAGGGCGGGCAGGGCGGTCTGGGCCGCGTCCGTCAGCAGGAGTCCCTTGGGCGTCCTGCGGAAGAGCGGCGCGCCCACATAGTCTTCCAGGTTCTGGATCTGCTGCGACACGGCACCCGGCGTGACAGAAAGCTCGTCTGCCGCCCGGGAGAAGTTGAGGTGGCGCGCAGCCGCCTCGAAGGCGCGCAGGGCGTTGAGGGGCGGTAGCCGGCGTCGGTCGGGGGAACGCTTCACGAGATTTCCTGAACGCTGAGGCAGAAGTCCTCGACTTGCGAATTGAGCCCTGTGCAGTCAGTTTGCAACCCTTCGGCTGTCCGGCCTGCGCACAGCAGGGTCCGGCGTGTCGTCTTTTGGGCCCTGGCCCTGCACTCGGAGGCGATCGCCGGTATGGCCGATCCTGGTAAGTTATCGCGCCGCCGCGGCCTTGTGGTCGTCGGAGGCGGTGCCGGACCCCGAGGCGCGGTACCCCGGGTCACCGGCAGGGTCTGGCTGGCCGGGGCCGGTCCAGGGGACCCGGATCTCATGACGGTCCGCGCGGTCCGTGTGCTGTCCCAGGCGGATGTCGTTGTCCATGACGGACTGGTTCCCGAGGCCATCCTGGCCCTGGCTCCAACTTCGGCCCGGCGCATTTCCGTAGCCAAGCGGAAATCTCGCCACACCTACGCCCAGGAAGAGATCAACCGGCTCCTGGTCGGGCTGGCCTCCGAGGGACTGAACGTGGTTCGGCTGAAGGGCGGCGACCCCTTCATCTTCGGACGGGGTGGAGAAGAACTGGAAGCCTGCCGAGCTGCGGGCGTTCCCTGCGAGGTTGTTCCGGGGATCACCGCGGCGCTCGCCGCCTCCGCTTCGGCAGGCGCGCCGCTGACCCACCGCAAGTCTGCCCAGGCCGTCACATTCGTGACCGGACACGCCGCAGGGAATAGCGAGCCCGACCTCGACTGGGAGGCCCTCGCGCGATCTAACCACACGGTGGTGGTCTATATGGGTGCCAGCACCGCAGGGCGGATTGCAGATCGGCTGATCGCCGCCGGGCGCGCGCCCGGGACCCCGGCGATGGTGGTCTTCCGAGCCAGCAGACCTGACGAGGTCCGGTGCGTCACAACCCTGAGCGCCCTTGGGGAGGCTGCTGCCGCTGGGTCTGGACCCGCCCTTCTTATCGTCGGAGAGGCCATGGCCGAGGCCACCGCCCTGGCGCCGACGGACTTCACGCGGCAGGAGGGGCGGGCATGAAGGCCCTGACGGCGAACCGCCTTTCCGACGGCGAGGTCGTTTTCTGGAAGGCTGGAGCCTGGGTCGAGCGCCTCGCCGAAGCCGACGTCTTCGGGGCCGAGGATGAGGCTGCGACCGCCGAGACCTCTGCCCGTGCCCAGCCTACCCTGGCCATTGATCCCTACCTGATCGACCTGGTCGAGACGGCAGGATTTTGGACCCCCGTAAGCTACCGGGAGCGGATCCGGGCCCTGGGTCCAAGCAACCATGAACGCCACGGCAAACAGGCGGACGGCGGCGACGCTGTCGAGGCCCTGCGCCATGCGCATGGCGCCGCCCGGTCCTCGGGCCGCGTCAACCTCATCCGCCGAAAGTAGGTCACAGCATGTACCGTTATGACGCCGTCGATCGCGCCGTACTGGCGGACCGCGCCGCTGAATTCCGGGACCAGGTCCGCCGGCGGCTTTCAGGCGAACTCACCGAGGACCAGTTCAAGCCCCTCCGGCTCATGAACGGCCTCTACCTGCAGCTCCACGCCTACATGCTCCGGGTGGCCGTGCCGTACGGCTCCCTCGACCCCCGCCAGATGCGCGCCCTCGCCGACATCGCCCGTCGCTTTGACCGGGGATACGGACACTTCACCACTCGCACCAACATCCAGTTCAACTGGATCCGGCTGGCGGACGCTCCTGAAATCCTGGACGTCTTGGCGGCGGCGGACCTCCACGCCATCCAGACCAGCGGCAACTGCATCCGCAATGTCACGGCAGATCCCTACGCGGGAGCTGCGGCGGATGAACTGGAAGACCCCCGGGTTTGGTGTGAAGCCATCCGCCAGTGGTCCAGCCTGCATCCCGAGTTTTCCTTCCTGCCCCGGAAGTTCAAGATCGCGGTGACGGCCTCGCCCCATGACCGCACGGCGGCGAAGGTCCATGACATCGGCCTGCTCATGCGCCGTGGCCGTGATGGCGCAACCGGGTTCGAGGTCATTGTCGGCGGCGGCATGGGCCGGACGCCCCATGTGGGACCGACCCTGAAGGCCTTCCTGCCGTCAGACCGGCTGTTCTCGTACCTGGAGGCCGTGCTGAGGGTCTACAACCGGCATGGTCGCCGGGACAATATCTACAAGGCCCGGATCAAGATCCTGGTGGCGGCCCTGGGCGCGGAGGCCTTCGGTCGCGAGGTTGAGGCCGAATGGGAGAAGATCGGCCCGGGCGGCGACCTTCCGGGGTCGGAGATCGCCCGGATCCGCGACGCCTTCACCCGCCCGGACCTGGCAAACTCCCCGGAGCCGGGCGATTTCGAGGCCCGGCGGGCCGCTGAGCCAGCCTTCGCCCGCTTTGTTCGCAACAATCTCAAGGCGCACAAGCTACCAGGCTATGCCATCGTCGACGTCTCCCTGAAGGGGGTGGGTGAGACGCCGGGGGACATCACCGCCGACCAGATGGATGTGGTCGCGGACCTGGCGGAACGCTTCGGCCAGGGTGAAATCCGTTCAACCCACGAGCAGAACCTCGTCCTGCCCCACATCCGGCTGGCGGACGTCCACGAAGTCTGGAAGGCTCTCGATGCGGCTCGCCTGGCGACGCCGAACATCAACCTCATCAGCGACATCATCGCCTGTCCCGGCCTGGACTACTGCGCCCTCGCCAACGCCCGGGCGATCTGTGTCGCCCAGGACATCGCCCGGCGCTTCGAGGCACCGGACCGGGCGGAGGCCATCGGAGAGCTGAAGATCAAGATCTCGGGCTGCATCAACGCCTGTGGGCATCACCATGTGGGCCACATTGGCATTCTGGGCGTGGATAAGAAGGGCGAGGAGTTCTATCAGCTCACCCTCGGCGGATCGGGGGCTGAAGACGC
>CAIWHQ010000165.1 GCA_903912465.1 uncultured Alphaproteobacteria bacterium
ATCCCGACCTGGGACGTGCTCCACAAGTTCAGCCGCGACTACAAGGTCATCTTCGTGGGCGACGCCACCATGAGCCCCTACGAAATCACCTATCCCGGCGGCTCGGTCGAGCACTGGAACGAGGAACCCGGGGCCATCTGGATCGACCGCGTGGCGCAGACCTTCGAAGACATGGTCTGGCTCAACCCCACGGCCGAAAGGCACTGGGACTACACGCCGTCCGTGGAGGTCATGCGGCAGCTCGTCGGAGACCGCATGTTCCCGCTCACCCTCGAGGGCCTCGAGAAGGCCATGAAGGAACTGGCCCGATAGGGGATCGAACCTGACGCCTGGAACCGCCGCTGGCGCGCTCAAGGCGGACTAAGCGGGGCCGCGCGTCCGCCCGAGGGCGGAGCTCCGAAAGACTCGTGGAAGGGGGGTTATGGGACTTTGAGACGCGATAACTCGGACATGTGAAGTGGATGTTGATCCACCAAACCAAGCCGAGGCACCCGAGCATCGCGGTTTAACACCGCGCCAGGGGCAATTACGGCATTGGCGCCCACTCGAGTTCCGTCACCGATAAGCGCGCCAAACTTTTCCACACCCGTGTCGATCACCTGATCGCCCAGGACAATGCGTATCGTCTTGTCGCTAAGCTCATTTCGATAGTTCGCGACCATACTGCCAGCTTCGAGATTGACGTCCGATCCGATGATTGAGTCGCCAATGAAGTTCAGGTGTGCAGCCTTCGAACCGCTAAACATGAAGGTAGTCTTGAGTTCAACCGCTGGGCCAATGATGCAGTCTTCATCTATGAAGACGCCAGCTCTCAGAAGTGCCGACGCAGACACGAAGCTTCGCGGTCCAATGATCGCAGGGCCTTTGATCGTCGCGCCTGCCTCGATCTTTGCCGAAGCATGTACCGCCACATCGCCGTCAAAATGATATTCCGCTCCGAGGGATGTCATCGCCTCACGTAGGAGCCTTGGAGCAGCTTGTGTAATGCTCCAGGGGGAGGCCATGTCGTTCCCAAATGAAACGACTGACCATCTACTGACCTAGGCTCTTATCAACATGAACCAACCTCAACCGCAGACGTTGAAAATACACCAAAAGGCTGATCTCCGGCGACCGGGGAAGTCAAGGATTACACCCTGTCCAGGCCCGACAGCATACTATCCGACGGTCGCCTATGGATAGAATTTCCCGGTTGGCTTCGGCGCCAGAAGCGGACCCTCGCGTGGTCGGCATCACGCCCAGCGAGGCACCCGCAGAGCATAGGTCTTATATGCGTCGCCGAGCGCAGCGCTCAGATGCTGTTCTTCCAGACGAACCTGTACCTGCATCAGCACTTCACCGATCAAGAGCGCAGCAAGCGTCACCGCATTTGGCAGCACCATGAAAAGGCCTAGCAGATTGGCGCGCATGCCCAGGAAGATCGGGTTTCGCGACAGCCGGAACAGCCCCGCCTGTACGAGCGGCGGCTGCTCACGAGTGTCGATCCCGATTCGCCAAGACCTGCCCATCTGCAATTGCGCCGCCACGATCCAGACCGTCGATATCGTCAACACTGCCCAGCCGCCAATTTCGACGGGCCGCAAGCTTAGCCAGTCGAGCGGTGCGAGCAGGCGCTGCGGAACACCAAACGCCAGGCCCCCCAGCATTGCGAACAGCCCTAGCAGCAGGACTTTGAACCACGCCCCGATCAGTCCGTAGGCGCTGTCGTCACGTGGTAGCACTAGCGGATTGACGCCATGCCGCTTCCAGACGCGCCACGTAGGCCAGGCGAACGCCGCAGCGAAGAACAGCAGGTAGTAGAGGAACAGCGCGGTGGGCATCGGTAATCTCCATTACGCCCGTGTTAATTCCTCTAGCGACTAGAGGATCAAGGCCCTATTTTCGGAGAATGCCCACCCCCGCCCCGGCCCTCAGCATCGGCAAGCTCGCCCGCCTCACGGAAGTGAAGGTCCCCACCATCCGGTTCTACGAGCAGATCGGCCTGCTGCCGGAACCTGACCGCACGGACAGCGACCGGCGTCTGTACGGGAAGGCCGCAGTTCGGCGGCTCTCCTTCATCCGACACGCCCGCCAACTCGGCTTCTCCGTCCAGGCAATCCGCACTCTGCTGGCTTTGGCAGACGATCCAGACAGGTCTTGCGAGGAGGCGAACGCCCTGGCTTCCGAACAACTCGCTGACGTGGAGGCGAAGATCGTTCGCCTGGCGGCGCTAAGAGCTGAATTGCGGCGGATGGTGGCGGCCAATTGCCAGGGGCGCGCGGGCGACTGCCGCGTAATCGAAGTCCTTGGCGACCACGCGCTGTGCGAGCACGAACACCAGCAGCCGATCACACTGGCTGAAATTTGACGTCAGTAACGGGTTGATTCTCCCCCTTGGCTTCGGGGCGAGAAGCGGTCGTTCGGGTTTTCGTCCGCCAGGTACGACCTGCGGGACTCAAACGTCAGATTTTGACCGCTAGGGCCCGTTCCCTTTACCCGTGATCCTCCAAGGAGGTCGAATGCGGTCCCAGTTCAGAAGTCGAGATCGCATTTCAATCCGATAATCGGTTCCCAATCCTCGGAACAGGATCGAGGTCGGCGTCGGAGGGCACCCAGCCCGAGACTGCGCCCTCCCAGGCGGCAGGACCCTGACGATCGACTTCGCCAGGGCCGGATTTCTGACCTGGGGAAATTAGCGCGGTCTTGTCGCGGACCGGGACTCTGCTAGACCCTGAAGCCATTAGGTTTGATTTCATATTGCGGGGGGTCCGCCGCCGGTCTCTCCGGTGCGGGCAAATTCAGATTGAACAGGGACGAAACGCCCCCGGAGGTCTTGCCTGTCGCCCCGTCGGACGACTCCGGATTGGCCAGCGCCGCCACCTCCCCAGCCGACCCTGAAGCGGAAGCCCGGGAGGCCGAATACGAGGCCTTCGTCTGGGACAACCTGAGGCGCAACTACATCGGCAACTACCTGCACGGCATGCTGGGCATGACGGGCTTCCGGCTGATCAACGCGCCGACCTTCATGCCGGTCTACATCCACATGATTTCCGGCTCGAACACCATAGTGGGGCTTGCCCAGGCCCTGCAGCAGGTGGGCGGCATCATTTCGCCGATCTTCGGTGCCACGGCCATCGAGCACCGCAAGAAGGTCATGCCCGCCGCCCTCTGGATGGGCGGTCTCGGCCGCGTCCAGATCGTCGGCATGGCCCTGGCCGGCTGGTTCCTGCAGGGGCAGTCCCTGGTCTACGCCATGCTGGCCCTGCTTTTCCTCTTCGGGGTCTTCATGGGCGCCCAGCGGGTGGTCTTCGGCATGCTGATGGCCAAGGTCATCCCGCTCAGCCGGCGCGGACGGCTCCAGGCCTGGCGGAACGCCACGGGCGGTCTGATCGCCGCGGTCCTCGCCTGGGTGGCCGGCAAGTACATCATCGAGCCGGACATGTTCGGCCACGGCTACTCCGTGACCTTCGCGCTCGCAGCCTTACTGACGACATTGGGCCTGTGGGCCCTCCAAGTTCTGCTGAGGGAGCCCGAGCCCCCCAACCTGCCGCCAAAGGCGCGCTTCCGGGACCGCGTGAAGGATTTCCCGGCCCTGATCCGCTCCGACCCCGGGTACGCCCCCTTCCTGCTGGTACAGATGCTGACGACAGTCAGCCGAATGGCGGTGCCCTTCTACGCCATCTACGCGACCTCCTCGACGGGCCTGTCCGGGGCTGTCCTCGGCCTGTTGGCCCTGGCCTACCTGGGCGCGGACACCGTCTCGAATCTGCTCTGGGGCTATCTCGGGGACCGGACCGGATTCCGCCTTGTGTTGCTGATCTCCCTGATCACCTGGATCGGAGCCACGGCGATCCTGCTGGTCCTGCACAGCCCGGCCGCCATCTTCCTGGCCTTCTTCGGGCTTGGCGCCTCGCAATCCGGCTACATGATGGCCACCCAGACCATGATCCTGGAGTTCGGTAACCGGGAGGAGATGCCGATGCGCATCGCCATTTCCTCATCGGCGGAAGGCATCACCTCCTCCATCAGCCCCATCCTCGGGGGACTGGTGGCGGACGCATTCGGATATCCTGCGGTCTTCGGGATCTCGATCGGCTTCCTGGTGATCGGCCTGGTAGCCCTGGTCCTGCTGGTCAAGGAACCGAGGCACAGGAAGCTCGCCCGAGTCTAGATCCCGATCAGGGCAGCCGCAGCCTGTAGACACCCTTGAAGGCCTCGGGATCGGCGGGCTTTCCATGTCGCAGGATGACGATCTTCCCCTGTCTAGCCAGACCTTTCGCAGCCCCACGGACATGCCCGGTCAGTCGCCGCCAGTTCTCGGGGTCGGCGGCCCGCGCCACCTCTTCAGAAGAGGCCGACTTGCCCGGCGGCAGGGCCGAGACGAAGTCGAGGATCACGGCCTCCATGTCCACCGCCATGGTCAGCCGCCCCGCTTCAGGGTCTCGCGGGCGATGATCACCTGCTGGATCTGGCTGGTGCCCTCATAGATCCGGAAGATACGCACATCCCGGTAGAACCGCTCGATCCCGTAGTCAGCGATATAGCCAGCGCCGCCGAAGATCTGCACCGCCCGGTCCGCCACGCGCCCGACCATTTCAGAGGCGAAGTACTTGGCCGCCGCCGCCTCCATGGTGACGCTCTCGCCGGCGTCGCGCTTGCGGGCGGTCTCCAGGGTCAGGGCCTTGGCGGCAAGGGACTCGGTCTTGGAGTCGGCGATCATTCCCTGGACCAGCTGGAACTGGGAGATGGCCTGGCCAAACTGCTTGCGCTCGGTGGCATAGGCGACGCAGTCAGCGATCAGGCGCTCGGCAACGCCGACGCAGACGGCGCTGATATGGAGACGGCCGCGGTCCAGGACCTGCATGGCCACCTTGAAGCCCTCGCCCTCTCCGCCCAGGCGGTTTTCGACAGGCACCCGGACATTGTCGAAGACGACATCACAGATGTGGGCGCCCTGCTGGCCCATCTTCTTCTCGGGCTTGCCCACCGACAGGCCGGGAAGGTTGCGCTCCACCAGGAAGGCCGACACCCCGCCACCACCTGGCTTGGAGGGATCGGTCCGCGCCATCACCGTGAAGAGGTCGGCCTTGTTGGCGTTGGTGATGTAGCGCTTGGCACCGTTCAGCACGTAATGGTCGCCGTCGCGGAGGGCCCGGGTCTGGACCGCCGCCGAGTCCGAGCCGGCCTCGGGCTCGGTCAGGGCGAAGGAGGTGATGATCTCGCCCGAGGCGATCCCCGGCAGGTATTTCGCCTTCTGGGCGGCGTTGCCGAACATGACCAGGCCCTGTGCACCGATCCCGACATTGGTCCCGAAGGCCGAGCGGAAGGCCGGGCTGGTCCGGCCAAGCTCCAGGGCGACGAGGACCTCCTCCTCCATGCCCAGGTCCAGGCCGCCGTATTCAGCCGGGATGGAAAGCCCGAACAGACCCAGGGCCTTCATTTCCTCGATCACGTCATCCGGGATGGCGTCATTCTCGGACACCTGGGCCTCAAGGGGCCGGAGGCGTCCGGTGACAAAGCGGCGGACGGTCTCGACGAGCTGGTCGCGGGTTTCGGCATCAAGGGCCATGGCGGTCTCCCTCTAGAAGGGTTCCGTTCTAGTGCGGGAGCCGGCTCCGGGCCAGCACGGAAGCGGAAAGACCCCCGTTGGAAATCCACCGCCACCATACTAAGTTGACGCCAGCGTCATGAATTTGCGTCCGAGGTCCGATAGACCGACCGGCGGACAGTCCGATGTGGGAGAGACAGACGATGAGCGACGGCAACCTTGATCTCGCGGCTGAGCACCGCGCCCTGGCCCAGGCGATGGACCTGGGGACCTTCAGCCCGGCCCAGCCCGATCTCTTCCAGAACGACGTCATGTGGCCGTACTTCGAACGCCTCCGGAAGGAGAGCCCGGTCCATTTCACGCCGGAAAGCGACCACGGGCCCTACTGGTCGATAACGAAGTACAACGACATCATGACCGTGGACACCAACCACGAGGTGTTCTCTTCCGAAGGCGGGATCACGATCTTCGATCAGATCAACGGCGAGGGCCCCCTGCCCATGTTCATCGCCATGGATCCGCCGAAGCACGACATCCAGCGCAAGACCGTGACCCCGGCGGTCTCGCCCACCAACCTCGCCCTGCTCGAGCCCGAGATCCGCGAACGGGCGGGAGCGATCCTCGACAGCCTTCCCATCGGCGAGCCCTTCGACTGGGTGGACAAGGTGTCCATGGAACTGACCGCCATGACCCTCGCCACCCTGTTCGGGGTGGAACAGGCGGATCGTCGCAAGCTGACCTACTGGTCGGACGTGGTCACCGCCGCCCCGGGCCGCGGGCTGATCGACACCCCCGAGCAGAAGATGCAGATCTTCGTTGAGTACCATGCCTACTTCACCGAGCTCTGGAACCAGAGGGTCAACGCCGACCCGACCGGCGACCTGATCTCCATGCTGGCCCATGGCGAGGCCACCCGGGACATGAGCCCCCGGGAGTACTTCGGAAACGTGGTCCTCCTGACCGTTGGCGGCAACGACACGACCCGCAACACCATCACCGGATCGGTCTACGCCCTGAACAAGAACCCGGACCAGTACGCCAAGCTGCGCGCCAATCCGGACCTCATCCCCTCCATGGTCTCCGAGACCATCCGTTGGCAGACCCCCCTGGCCCACATGCGCCGTCGGACGCTTGCAGACTTCGAACTGGGCGGCAAGACCATCCGCAAGGGCGACAAGGTCGTCATGTGGTACGTCTCCGGAAACCGGGACGGCGAGGTCATCGAGAACCCGGACGCCTACATCATCGACAGGCCCCGGCCCCGCCAGCACCTGTCCTTCGGCTTCGGCATCCACCGCTGCGTCGGCAACCGCCTGGCCGAGCTCCAGCTGCGGGTGATCTGGGAAGAGATCCTGAAGCGGTTCCCGGAGATCGTCGTGGTCTCCGAGCCCCATCGGGTCTGGTCGAGCTTCGTGAAGGGCTACGAGTCCATGCAGGTGATGATCCCCCGCAAGCTCTAGGATCGGGCTGCGGGTCCGTGGCGCGCTCCACTCAGGGATTGAGGCCCCAATCGGGGGAAGCTCCCGGCAGTGCAAGTTGAGAGGGTCAACTGCGCCGCAGGAGTTCCCCCTCCGTCCCGGGGCTTACGCCCCGGTCCACCTCCCCCAAAGGGGAGGAATTATCGCGCAATTGCTCCCCCAAGGGGGAGCTGTCGGCGTAGCCGACTGAGGGGGTCAACGGCGGTTCAGCTCAACCTCAGGGGTCAGCCCAGTTTGCGGCGGAAGAGGCTGTTCAGCCGCTCCCAGTGACGTTCCGCCGCGGCCTTGTCGTAGGCCGGGCGCTGGGGGAAGGCGAAGCCGTGATGTGTGCCCGGATAGGTCTCCACCTCGGCGTCGACCCGGTCGGCCTTCAGCGCCCTGGCAAGGGCAGCGACAGTCTCGGGGGGCGCCCAGACGTCCTCCTCGGCACAGGCGTAGTAGAGCTCCCCCCGGGCCAGGCGGGACGTGAGATGGGGACTGTCCTCGGCCTCGGTGACCAGCTGGGTGCCGTAGACCGAGGCGGCGGCGAAGACCCGCTCGGGATGGCGGACGGCGAGGCTGATCGCGTAGCGGCCGCTCATGCAATAGCCCACCGCGCCCACCCGGCTGGCATCCGCGGCCGGGTCCGCCCCGGCAAAGGCCAGGAGCCCCTCGGCGTCGGACATGACGAGGTCGATGTCCAGGCTGTTCATCAGCTGGAACATCTGCTTGCGGGCGGGGTGGTCCGGATCCGCCGAGATCGGCCCGATCTCCATGACCCCGGCCCGGTAGTAGAGGTTGGGCAGCAGGACATAGTAGCCGCCGCTGGCCAGCCGCCGGGCCATGTCGCGGAGTTCCTCCCGGATCGCCGGCGCATCCATGAAGAAGATGATGACGGGATGCGGTCCGTCCCGTTCGGGATGGACGACAAAGGTCGTGGTCGCCCCGTCCCGGGTGGCGATGTCGATCTGGCGTTCAATCATGGCGGGCTCCTCGGTTCGGGCGTCAGGGGATCAGCAGGCAGGATCGTGCAAGGGAAACCCGGGTCAACTCCCGTCGCCGGGCGAAGGTCTTCATGGCCTCGGTGGTCGGATCCCGGCTGGCCTGCCACTCGCCGAGGTCCCGGTACCGGGTCATGAGCAGCAGCCGGCGCGCGCCCTGGCCGAGATCGGTTTCGGAGGCCTCGGCCAGGAAGAGACCAAAGATCCGGGCCTCGAAGCGCGTCTCGAAGTCGGGCCAGGCTTCGACCGAAAGGGCGACGAAGGCCTCGGCAGCGTCGGCGTCGATGTGAAACCAGTTGTGCACATAGACGCCGCCCGGCAGGGGCGCGGCACCGTCGGCGGGACGGGCAGTTGCGGACAGGCGCGTACTCTGGACCGAAACGGCACCCTCGATCCGGGCGACGGCCAGGGCCGTATCCGCATCGAGGGCCGGAAACAGGGCCAGGACCGTGTTGGAGGGATAGCCCAGCAGGGGCGAGAAGACG
>CAIWHQ010000166.1 GCA_903912465.1 uncultured Alphaproteobacteria bacterium
GAGGACACGCCCCTTGAGCTGATCCGGGCGGCCCGGCCCGACGTCCTGGTCAAGGGTGCGGACTACGCCGAGTCCGAAGTGGTTGGCGGCGACCTGGTCCGGGGCTGGGGCGGCGAGATCCGGCTCGCCCCCCTGGTCGAGGGCTATTCAACAACCGCCGCTATCCGTCGGATGGCCGGGGAGGGGGAACAGTGACCCGCAGGATCATCTTCGTCACCGGCGGTGCCGGCTTCATCGGCTCGAACATCGTCGCCCGCCTCGCCGAAGACCGGAGCCTGGACGTGGTGGTCTGCGATCGCCTGCGCGAGGCCGACCTGGGCAAGTGGCGCAACCTGTCCCGCCACCCAATCGGCGACTTCGTTGCCCCCGAGGACATGTTCGACTGGCTTGAGAAACGCTGGCGCGACGTCGAGGCGGTCATCCACATGGGTGCGATCTCCTCCACCACCGAGCCGGACGCCGACCGCATCATCCAGACCAACTTTGGACTTAGCCGTGATCTGTTCCGCTGGTGTGCGGACCGGCAGCGGCGGCTCATCTACGCCTCCTCGGCGGCCACCTATGGTGATGGCGCGCAAGGGTTTGCAGACCCGGACGACTTCGAGAGCCTTGCCGCCCTGCGCCCCCTGAACGCCTATGGCTGGTCCAAGGCCCTGTTCGATGTCTTCGTTGCCCGGCAGGCGGCGAGGGAGTATGCCCCGCCCCAGTGGGCGGGCCTGAAATTCTTTAATGTCTATGGCCCGAACGAGGGTCACAAGGGGGCGATGAAGTCCGTCGCGGCCCAGGTCTGGCCCTCGGTGCGCGACGGGCAGGGCGTCCAGCTCTTCCGATCCTACCGTGAAGGTATCCCGGACGGTGGGCAGAAGCGGGACTTCGTCTATGTGCGGGACGTCGCCGAGGTCGTGGCCTGGCTGCTCGCGTCTCCCCAGGTGAACGGGGTCTTCAACCTCGGTTCGGGACAGGCCCGAAGCTTCGAGGACCTTGCCCGTGCGGTGTTCGCCGCAGCCGGACAGCCCGCACAGATCGACTATATTCCCATGCCCACCGCTATCCGCGACCACTACCAGTACTTTACCGAGGCGCGGATGGAACGGCTGGCGAGCGCAGGGTATCCGGGGACCTTCACCTCCCTCGAAGACGGCGTCGCGGACTACGTCAGAAGCTACCTCACGACCGACGATCCCTACCGTTAGGCCAGCTGGCATGACCGATACGCCGCCCCGGAAGCGTCCCTCCAGGCTGGGCCTTTGGGTTGGCCTGGCCCTGGTGCTTCTCCTGGGTCTCTTCGCCTGGGTCCGCCGGGATGACATCCGGCTTGCCGCCATGGATCCGGCCAGGCCCTTCCAGGTCTCCACACCGCCGCCCGCCCCGGACTACGACCGTCCCCAGGCCTGGGCACTTCTGCCCGAAAGGCCAGGGAGAGCGGGCGAGGCGGCGGTCTTTTTCCTGGGACCGACCTCCTATTCGGGCTCCGAGCACTGGAACGGTCCGATCGAGGATCCAGCGTCTGCCGATGTCTTTCGAAGGGTCATGGCACCCAACCACGCAGGTCCCTTCGCGCCCGCAGGACAGGTCTATGCGCCGAGATATCGGCAGGCGGGCCTCTACTCCTTCACCACTCTTCGCGAGGACGCCCGCGAGGCGCGGCGCTTCGCCTATTCGGACGCAGAGGCAGCTTTCCTGAATTTCCTTGCCCGCACGGGCCCAGACCGTCCGATCCTCATTGTCGGCGTAGAGCAGGGAGGCGAGCTTGCCGCCAGGATCCTGGCCGAGGCGGGATCGACGCCCGCGGTTCGCCAGCGGCTTGTCGGAGCCTGGCTGATTGACACTGTGGTGCCTTCCGATGCGCCGCCCCTGGAGCCGTGCAAGTCTGCAGGCGATTTCGCCTGCCTCGCCGCCTGGGCCTGGGCCTATGTGGGCGATGACCCCAGGGCGCGGGACCTTCAGGATCGCGCCCTGGTCTGGGACGGAGACGACCTCGTCAACATCGGGAAGCGCAGGCCGGTCTGTTACAACCCGCTCCTCCAGGCGACGACGGAAAGCGAGGCGCCGTCGCGCCTGGCAAAGGGTGCCACCAACGCAACCGGGCTTGAGTGGGGTGCCAGACCCCCCTTCGTCACCCGGCAGGTCAGCGCCCGGTGCATCAATGGCATCCTGCGGGTCTCCCGGCCGGAGGCGCGGATGCTCCGCCCCTTCGGGTCCTGGGAAGATCGCCTGCGAACACCCGGCTTCAATCTCTTCTACGCGGACATCGAAGCCGATGCGCGGGCCCGCCTCAGGGCCTTCCTGGCCGCTAGGCGCCCTTCATCCCCGTCTCCGGGCGCCAGTCAAACAGGGCCTGCAAGACCCTGAGCGCCTGACCGCGGGGGGTTGAGAAGTCCGAGTCCCTGGCCAGGACGAGCCGGGCGTCGTCCCCTGCAGCCAGGATCAGGTCCCTGTGAATGAAAGGATCCACGAAAACATAGTCGGGGAAGCCGGACTGACGCAGGCCAAGGGCGTCGCCGCCGCCACGAAGCTCAAGGTCTGTCTCTGCAATGGCGAAGCCGTCGTCTGAACGACGCAGAATGTCCAGCCGCCTCTGGGCTGTGTCGGAAAGGGGCGGATCATAGAGCAGGACGCAGGCGCTCTCGGCCCGGCCCCGGCCCACCCGTCCTCGCAGCTGGTGCAGCTGGGCCAGGCCGAAGCGCTCGGCCTGCTCGATCACCATGATCGTTGCGTTGGGCACGTTCACGCCCACCTCCACGACGGTTGTGGCGACAAGGACCCGCACCTTTCCGGAAGCAAAGTCCGCCATCACGGCGTCCTTTTCGGCGGGTGCAAGCTTGCCATGGACCAGGCCCACCCGGCTCCCGAGGCGCCCCTGTAGCTCAAGCGCCCTCTGTTCCGCGGCCTTGAGGTCAATGAGCTCGGACTCGGAGACCAGGGGGCAGATCCAGAAGGCCTGGGCTCCGCCAAGGACGGCGGCGACGAGCCGGTCCTCGACCTCGGCCACACGCGTCATGGGGGCGGCCCGGGTGGCGACGGGCGTGCGA
The DNA here is from genome assembly GCA_903912465.1 of uncultured Alphaproteobacteria bacterium. Lineage (GTDB taxonomy): Bacteria > Pseudomonadota > Alphaproteobacteria > Caulobacterales > Caulobacteraceae > Phenylobacterium. Next base: position 3,033 of record CAIWHQ010000166.1, read on the forward strand.
CCCGGCGGCTTGCCGACGATCCGGCTGACATCCAGGTCTCCGTAGGCAGCGAGTTCCAGGGTCCTCGGGATGGGTGTCGCCGACATCGACAGCAGATGGACACCCTCGCCCTTGTCGAGGAGGCGCTGACGTTCCCCGACCCCGAAGCGGTGCTGCTCATCAATGACGGCCAGGGCCAGGCGGGCGAACTTCACCTCGTCCTGGAAGAGGGCATGGGTGCCAACGGCCACCGCGGCCGAGCCTTCAGCGAGCCTCTGAAGCTTCTCACGGCGCCCTGGCCCCCGGTCCCGGCCGGTGAGCAGCACGACGCCGACACCCTGGGCCTGCATCGGTGCCGCCAGGGTCTCGAAGTGCTGGCGCGCAAGGATCTCCGTCGGCGCCATCAGCACGCCCTGGGCACCCGCCGCTGCAGCGTCCGCCAGGGCCAGCATGGCCACGACCGTCTTGCCCGACCCGACATCGCCCTGGAGCAGACGGCTCATCCGCACCCCGCCGCCCAGGTCCGAGCGGATGTCGCCCAGGGCCGAGGTCTGGTCGGGGGTGAGGCGAAAGGGCAGGGCGGCCTCGATGCGCCCGGCCAGGTCGGACCCGGGCAGCCTGGGCGCAGTGCCCGAGCGCCTGTGCGAGCGTCTCTGGGCCATGGCCAGCTGGTGGGCGAGAAGTTCATCGTAGGCCAGCCGGCTACGGGCCGCGGACGCCGGGGACAGGTCTGCCTCTGATGACGGCCCGTGAAGGTGACGCAGGGCCTCCAGCCAGGCGGGAAACCCGCGTCCGGCCTTCCAGGCCGGGTCCTGCCACTCGGGCAGGTCGGGAGCGCGCTCCAGGGCCGCCAGCGCGAACCTGCGAACCAGCCTCGGCGCCAGGCCCCCACCTGCTGGGTAGACGGTTTCATGCTCGGGGATTTCCCCCGCCCGGGTCTCCTCGACCACATAGTCGGGGTGGACCATCTGAAGGTCGAGGCCGAAGCGTTCGACCCGGCCCGAGACCAGGCGCCGGGCTCCGACCGGCAGGCGGCCCTCGATCCCGCGGGAGGCGTTGCCGAACCAGACCAGGTCGATCCTGCCGGTCTCGTCCTCGGCCCGGATCCGCAGGGGCTGCTGGGGGCTTCGGGGACGCAGGTGTTCCGTGACGGTAACCCGGAGGGTCGCCACCTCCTCAGGGCGGACCTCCACGATGGCCAGATTCGGGCGCTGGATCAGGCCATGCGGGGCCAGGAAGAGAAGGTCCCGGACCAGGGGCCCCGCTATGCGCTCCAGCGCCGGCGCAATCCGGGCTCCCACGCCCTTCAGGCTGGTGATCGGCGCAAAGAGGGGGAACAGGATCTCAGGCCGCATGGGTCCTTTTCCGGGCGCCGCTGGCCAAGACGGCCGTCGCGCACTATACCCGCGCCGTCACATGTCTATCCATGATGAAACGCGCCTGAAGAGGCTGTCCTTCCGCGCCTGGAGGCGCGGGTTCCGCGAGGCCGACCTTATCCTCGGCCCGTTCGTGGACGCGCATGCCCGCGATCTCAGTCCTGAGGGGCTCGACGCCCTGGAGTCCCTGCTCGCCTACCCTGACCAGGATCTCTACGGCTGGATCATCCAGCGGGAGCCTCCGCCGCCAGAAGTGGATCTGGAGATCCTTGGGCGGATCCAGACTTTCAGGGAGTCGGTATACCAGCTCCCAGGAGAAGTGCGTGGCAGCTGACGTCGGGGCCGGACCCGGCCCTGCGGACCTTCGGCGCCTTGCAGAGGATCCCGGGCGTCTCGATGTCACCGGTGCACCGGAGGGTTTCGACGCCCTCGTGATGGCTGACCTGATCCGGCGCCGGAAAGCTCCTGCACTGTTCATCGCCAGGGACAGCGCACGCATGTCGGCATTCGTCGATGCGTTCAGGTTCTTCGGCCAGGGGATCGAAGTTCTCGAGATCCCTTCCTGGGATTGCCTGCCGTATGATCGTTCCGGACCGTCCGGGGGCGTGTCCGCACGGCGGATGGCGGCGCTCGCCCGGCTGGCTTCTGGCTCGGTCAAGGGGGACGCCGTCCTCATCGCCACGACCATTGCCGCCGTGAGCCAAAAGCTGCCCCCGCGCGAGGCCGTCGCAGGGGCGGGCTATGCCGCCCGGATCGGCAATACGGTCGATGTCGCGGACCTCGAGCGCTATTTCGCCGTCAACGGCTATCACAGGGCCTCGACGGTTTCCGAAAAGGGCGAGTTCGCGATCCGGGGCGGCGTCATCGACGTCTTCCCGACCGCCTCAAGTGAGCCCGTGCGGCTTGACCTGTTCGGCGACACCCTGGAGTCCATCCGGGCGTTTGATCCGGAGACCCAGCGCTCCACGCGGCAACTCTCAGAGGTCTCCCTCCTGCCGGTCAGCGAGATCCTCCTCGACGCCGCCGCTGTCTCAAGGTTCCGCCGCGGCTATGTGGAGGCTTTTGGGGCCCCGGGGGGAGATCCGCTCTACGACACCGTCAGCGGCGGTGGACGCCGCGCGGGCATGGAACACTGGCTGCCCCTCTTCTACGGGGCCCTTGAGACCCTCTTTGATTACCTGCCGGAGGGGCTCCTGGTGGGCATGGACGCCCTGGTGGAATCCGCGCTCGCCGAACGCTTCGCCCAGGTCGCGGACGCCTTCGAGGCGCGCGATCAGGCGGATCGCCGCAGCCAGTACCGACCACTGGCCCCGGATGCCCTCTACCTGTCCCCGGAGGCCTTCGCTGCCACCCTTGCGACCCGCAGCGTCAGGCGCTTCAGTGGACTCTCGGGAGAGCCTGGAAGCGTCGCCGTCGACATGGGCGCGCGAGCCGGAAGGTCCTTTGCCGCCGAGCGTCGACAGGACTCCGTGAACCTCTTCGAGGCGACGGTTGCCCACGCCCGCGCCCTGACTGTCACCGGCAAGCGGGTACTGTTTGCCTCCTGGACGGAGGGCTCGTCCGAACGCCTGGGCCTGATGCTGGCCGATCATGGACTGGGCCAGGCCGCCCTGGCGCCCTACTGGGACGCCGCCCGGGCCAATGATCCCCGCCAGCCGCAACGGATCGTCCTGCCCCTTGAAGCCGGGTTCGAGACGTCGGACCTGGCCGTCATCGCCGAGACTGACATCCTCGGCGATCGCCTGGCACGGCCGGGACGCCGCCGACGGGCCTCAAACTTCCTGGCTGAGGCCTCGGCCCTGACGCCCGGAGACCTGGTCGTCCACATCGACCACGGCATTGGGCGTTACGAAGGCCTTCGCACTCTGGACGTCCAGGGCGCGCCTCATGATTGCCTGGAGCTGCAATACGGCGGGGAGGCCAAACTCTACCTGCCGGTTGAGAACATCGACCTGCTTACCCGGTATGGCGCGGAGGGGGACGGGGTCCAGCTGGACCGCCTGGGGGGCGCCGCCTGGCAATCCCGGAAGGCGCGCGCCAAGGCCCGGCTACGCGACATGGCCGAGGGCCTTATCCGGATCGCCGCAGAACGGGCCATGCGCGCGACGGATGCCCTCTTGCCGCCCCATGGCGTCTTCGAGGAATTCTGCGCACGGTTCCCCTTCGAGGAAACCGAGGACCAGCTTACGGCGATCGAAGACGTCCTGGAGGACTTCGCCTCGGGCCATCCGATGGATCGGCTGATCTGTGGGGATGTCGGCTTCGGCAAGACAGAGGTCGCCCTCCGGGCCGCCTTCGTCGCGGCCATGAGCGGCCTTCAGGTGGCGGTGGTGGCTCCAACGACCCTGCTGGCCCGCCAGCACTTCAAGACCTTCACGGAACGCTTCCAGGGCTGGCCCATCCGGGTAGCGCGGTTGTCCCGGATGACCCCGGCCCGAGAGGCGGCCGAAGCGCGCGAAGGTCTCAAGAAGGGCGAGATCGAGGTGGTGATCGGCACCCATGCGGTTCTGTCCAAGCAGGTCGGGTTCTCGCATCTCGGCCTGGTAATCGTGGATGAAGAGCAGCACTTCGGCGTCAAGCATAAGGAAAAGCTCAAGGAGCTCCGGGCGGACGTCCATATGCTCACCCTCACGGCGACCCCCATTCCCCGGACCCTGCAAATGGCGCTGTCAGGGATCCGCGAGATGTCCATCATCGCCACACCGCCTGTGGATCGCCTCGCCGTTCGGACCTATGTGACCCCGTTCGATCCTGTAGCCCTGCGCGAAGCCCTGCTCCGGGAGAAGTTCCGCGGCGGGCAGGCCTACTATGTGGTCCCGCGCATATCCGACCTGCCTGACATCGAGCGTTTCCTGCGGGAGCAGGTCCCGGAGGTCCGTTTCGCCGTCGGCCACGGACAGATGCCGCCGACCCAGCTCGAGACCGTCATGAGCGCATTCTACGACGGCGATTACGACGTGCTCCTGTCCACCACCATCGTTGAGAGTGGGCTCGATATTCCGACCGCCAACACCCTGATCATCCATCGTTCGGACATGTTCGGCCTGTCTCAGCTCTACCAGCTGAGGGGCCGCGTCGGACGCTCCAAGGCCCGCGCCTACGCCTACCTGACAACCCCATCCGAGCGCCCGATCACCCTGTCCGCTGAGCGCCGGCTCAAGGTCCTTCAGTCCCTCGACAGCCTTGGGGCTGGCTTTCAGCTGGCCAGTCACGACCTTGACCAGAGGGGTGGCGGTAATCTGCTGGGCGAGGAGCAGTCCGGCCATATCCGGGAGGTTGGCGTCGAGCTCTACCAGCAGATGCTCGAGGATGAGGTGTCGGAGCTGAAGGCGAGGGGCGGGGACGCTCCGGCGGCGGACCGGGGATGGAGCCCACAGATCAACACGGGCGCCGCCGTCCTGATCCCGGAGGCCTATGTCCCGGACCTGAACGTTCGGCTTGCTCTCTACCGTCGCCTCTCCGACGCTGAGCAGGCCTCGGACCGGGAGGCCCTCGCCGCAGAGCTGATCGACCGCTTCGGACCGCTTCCGCCTGAGGCTGCCCAGTTGCTCAAGGTGGTTGGCATCAAGGGGATGTGCCGCGAGGCCAATGTCGCCAAGATCGATGTCGGTCCCAAGGGGGCGGTGATCAGCTTCCGCAATGAGGTGTTCGGCAATCCCGCCGGATTGGTTCAGCACATCCAGAAGAATGCCGTGACCTGGCGCCTGCGCCCGGACAACAAGGTGGTGGTGAAGGGCGAGTGGGAAAGCCCCGGCCAGAGGCTGAACGCCGCTGACATGATCCTGAAGGCCCTTTCCGACCTCGCGGCCTGACCCCGGCGGATCAACCTCCGGAACGGGCCATTTCCGCCGCAGCCTCCAGGGCCGCGTCGACATGTGCTGGATTTCCGACCTCGACAGCCCCGATGTCGAACTCGAGAATGAAGGGGCGGCGCCCATCACCCCCATCGAAGGCCGTCCTGCTGATCACGGCGGCGATCCGGTCCGCAGCATTACGGGCGGCCGCCTCGGGGGTCGCGGGCAGGGCAATGGCGAAGTGCTCGGGACCGAGGCGGGCGGCGGTGTCCTCCACGCGGATCAGCCGGGACACCATCGAACCCAGCTGTGGGAAGGCCTTGTCGAGCCAGCCGGAGCGACGCGCTTCGGCCACCTCTTCAGTCTCCCTGACCCTGAGGACACAGAGTGTGAGGGGACGGTTCCTGACCGGTGCCGCACTGGCGAGCCTGCCAAGGTGCTGGGTGAACAGCTCGCGGGTGAAGAGCCCCGTCTCAGGGTCCATGAACCTGAGTGTCCGGGCGGTCTCCAGGGCTGACCGGATCGCGGCCTGCCTGCGGTAGCTCCGCGCAAGCTCCAGGGCGCGCCAGGCGGTTTCGGGTTCCGGGGTCTCCGGCGAGGCAACGTCAGAAATGCCCCGCGCATAGGCATCGGCAGCGGTCATCCCGCCCAGCGTCTTCATGTAGAGCAGGCAGGGTATGTGGTAGAGGCGGCTATTGCGGCGCATGCCGCCTGCGATTGCCATGGCACTGTCGGCAGCGTCGCCACCCCAAAGCACCACGGTGTCAAAGTCAGACTCGTGCAGGAAGTCGAAGGCTGTGTAGCTGGTGAAAGCCCCGACCACTTCGGCGCCCGCGGCTTCAAGGCAGTTTGACAGTCCCAGGAACTGGGGCGTGGGATCGCCCACGGCCAGGAGACGCAGCGGAGCGGAGCTGGGTTCCGGATCCTCCAGCGCGACCCCCATCAGTCCGAAGGTTTCCTGGCGGAGCCGGTACTCTTCCTCCGCCACGCAGGTCCGGACCAGGCTCTCCAGCCGCATGGCGACCTGGGCGGGATAGACAGGATCGGCCAGTCGCAGGTCGAAGGCCTCCGAAGGCTTGGCCCCGCTTCCGCCGCCGATAGCCAGCACCGGGATCCGGCGCGGGGCGGCAAGCAGCCTGAGCTTCCGGGCCAGGGCCTCAGCCTCCTCGATCCCGTCGGAGAGATCGACGATCACGGCCTGGACGCCGAGGTCCTGGAGCGCCGCCTCGGCGGCATAGGGACCCCTCGCGGTGATGGTGCGCCAGCCGAGCTGGTCCATGCCTTCAGAGAGGGGACCCGCCATGTCGTCTGTCCGGGCTGAGATCAGGAGGCGGGCCTGAGGCACCATTGTAACCGGCTCCAAAATTGCCAGGCGACACGCCGCTGCCCGTAGCGATAGATAGTGTTGAATCGGGCGTTCTGGACAGTCCGTTTTGAGGGAGCGGGCATTGGCTGGACTGCTGGCGGGACAGACGGCGATCATCACCGGCGCTTCAGGCGGCCTTGGCGGCCATTTCGCGCGCCTTCTGGCTGCCGAAGGCGCTGCCGTCGCCCTGACTGCCCGACGACTCGACAGAATTGAAACCCTCGCGGGCGAGATCGCCGGAGCGGGCGGACGCGCCATGGCCGTGAGGCTTGACGTGGCGGATGCTGAGGCGATCCCTGCCGCCTTCGGAGAGATCGAAACGGCCCTCGGACCGGTATCGATCCTGATCAACAACGCCGGCGTTGGCGGTGAGGGGCAGGCCCTGGACCTCACCGTCGAGACCTGGGACCAGACCTTCGACGTCAACGTCCGGGGGGTCTTCTTTGCCGCCCAGGCTGCGGCGAGGATCATGCTGGCCAATGGTGCCGCCGAGCGCGCCGATGCGCGTATCGTCAACATCGCGTCCATCGCCAGCCACACGGTGCTTCCGGGCCTGTCGGCCTACAACGCCTCCAAGGCCTCGGTCGCCATGCTGACCCGCAGCCTGGCCCGGGAATGGAGCCGCAAGGGGATCGCCGTGAACGCCCTGTGCCCGGGCTATATCGAGACGGACATCAACGGTTTCTGGTGGGGAACTGAAGGCGGACAGAAGCAGCTGAAGCTGTTCCCGCGTCGACGCCTTATGGAGGCGAGCGACCTCGATGCGGCCTTCATGATGCTGTGCGGTCCGGCGGCCCGCGCGATCGCGGGCAGTGTCATTACAATCGACGATGGCCAGACCCTGCCCGGGGGCGGCTGACCTTGCCAGGCCCCGTCCAACCGGGGCAGGTTTGAACCGTAACTCCAAGGGAGACAGACATGCGCCAGGGACCCCTGACCGGCCTCAAGATCATCGAATTCGCGGGCATCGGGCCCGGCCCCTTCTGCGGCATGCTGCTTTCGGACCTCGGCGCCGACGTGGTGAGGATCGACCGGAAGGGCCAGGGCCGGGGCAGTCCCGCGGACATCACCGCCCGGGGCCGGCGTTCCGTGGGCCTGGACCTGAAGAATCCCGCCGCCATCGAGACCTGCCTCAAGCTGTTCGAGACCGCGGACGTGGTCTTCGAGGGTTTCCGCCCCGGGGTCATGGAGCGGCTCGGCCTGGGTCCCGAGGTGGCCCTGAAGCGCAATCCGAAACTGGTCTTTGGCCGCATGACCGGCTGGGGCCAGTTCGGGCCGTACGCCCAGGCGGCCGGACACGACATGAACTACATCGCCATCACCGGGGCGCTCCACGCCATCGGCACTGAGGACAAGCCCGTCCCGCCACTCAATCTGGTGGGTGACTTCGGCGGCGGTGCCCTCTATCTGGCCTTCGGCATACTGGCCGGGGTGATCAAGGCGCGCGAGACCGGCGAGGGCCAGGTGATCGACTGCGCCATGAGTGATGGCGCGGCCTCCCTGATGTCCATGTTCTATGGGTTCAAGGCCTCTGGCGCCTGGACCGAGAGCCGGCGATCCAACCTGCTCGACGGCGGCGCACACTTCTACGACACCTACCAGTGCTCGGACGGAAAATGGGTCTCAATCGGCTCAATCGAGCCTCAGTTTTATGCACTTCTTCTTGAAAAAACAGGGATTACAGACCCTGCCTTCAAGTCGCAGATGGACCGCAGCGCCTGGCCGGACCTGAAGACGATACTGGCAGCCGTCATCGCCACCCGGACCCAGGCGGAGTGGTGCGACCTCATGGAGGCTACCGACGTCTGCTTTGCCCCGATCCTTGATCTGGACGAGGCGCCAAAGCACTCGCACAACGTCGCTCGACAGACCTTCGTGGAAGTGGCGGGCGTGACGCAACCAGCGCCGGCGCCGAGGTTCTCCAAGACCCCCGGCGGTATCCAGGGTCCGCCCCCGGCCATCGGTGCGCATGACCGGGAGGCCCTGAAGGACTGGGGCTTCTCCGAGGCTGACATTGACCACCTGAAGGCGGGCGGGGCGCTGAACGGGTAGTCCCGGATTCGGGCCCGGCCATGGGAGACCTGATCTGGCGAAGCCTCCAGAGGCTGTGGGGCAGGGACATGATGCTGTTTGCGGGCGGTGTCTCTTTCTTCGTGATGCTGGCGGTCTTTCCCGGGCTCATGCTCCTGGTCGGGCTCTATGGTCTGGTTTCGACCCCCGAGGCAGCGGCACTGCAGGCTGAGCGGATGGCAGGCCTGCTGCCGGCGGGCGCACGGGACTTGCTTTTGGTTGAACTCAACCGCCTGGTCCAGGCACCGATCCGCACCCTTTCCGCGCAGAGCGGAGTCGCTCTCCTCGTGGCGATCTATGCGGCCCATAGGGGTTTCAAGGCCCTGATGGCGGGCCTGTCCTTCGTTCACGACGAGGAGACCCCACATGGCCTGGTCCGCTTCAACCTGCTCGCCCTCGGGCTCCTGGTGGCGGCCTTCATCCTCCTGCCCGTGCTTTCGCTGGCCTTCCTCGGCCTGCAGGTCGCAGGCACCGTCCTGGGCTTCCGACTCCTTGGGGTCGTGGGTCCCTGGATGACGGCCCTCGGGGGCCTGTTGCTCGCCCTCAGCGTGATCTACCGATACGGAATGTCCAGTCGCCCGGTTCTTTGGAGGGCATGCCTGGCGGGGGCTGTGGCGGCAGTGCTCCTCACCCTGGCGGCCAGTTGGGCGGCCGCCCTCTACGTGCAGTCGAGCCAGGGTCTGGGAGCGGCCTACGGCTCCGTGACCGCTGTGGTCATCCTTTTGATCTGGCTGTCCTGGTCAGTTCAGGCAGTGTTCCTGGGTGGCGCCCTCGCCACGGAGGTGGAACGCTACATCGAGGCCCTCCCGCCTCAGGCCTGAGTCCGCCGTACACGGAAGATCAGCACGCCCGCGGATTCAGATGCCTCGAGTAGCTCGGCGCCCGCCTCCCGGACAAAGTGCGGGACATCGATCCTGGCCATGGGGTCATCTGCGAGCAGCCTGACGACCTGGCCCCCGGCTGCCTCAAGGGCGCGCCGCAGCCTTAGGGTCGGGACCGGGCAATGGTGCCCCCGCGCGTCGACCAGGACCTCGACGCCATCGTCTGTCACGGGCGGGGCGCGAGGATATCCCCGAGCCGGTCCGGCGCACTGGGGATACGCTCAAGGCGGGGATAGCGGAGGCCGCCGGTCCATGGCACCTGGACCGTCCGGAACCGGTCTCCGGACTTGACCAGGAGTTCGACCCGTCCGGTGGACTTGGCCTCGGTCACGGCCGTCTTCAGGACATCCGCGGACCAGGTGCGACCGTTGACCGCAACCAGGCGATTACCCGTGGCGAGGCCCGCCCGGAAGGCCGGACCGTCCCAGAGTACGTTAGTCAGGTCGCCATCGCGATTGATCACAAGCCCAAGGGAATAGGTCAGGTCGGTGATCTTGCGGTCCGCCTCCTCAGCCGTGAAGTAGGAAGTGGGCGTTGCAGTATAGACAAGCCGCCAGCCGCCCCGGGCGAGCCCATCGAGGGGAGGCGGGGTCCCGGCGTCCTCGATGCGGGCCCGCAGGAACCCTGACCAGTCCATGGGAACCAGGCGGTTAAGGGCGGTGACCACGTCGTCGAACCGGTAGGTGAGGACGCCCCAGTCTCCGTCATTCATACCGAAGAAGCTTCGCGCGAAGTCGTCCAGGGAGACCCTGCCACCGCTCTTCTCCCGCAGGAGGGTATCGACGTCGAGCCAGACCAGCTGGCCCTCGGAATAGTAGTCCTCCGACCTTTGCCAGCTGCCCCAGGGAAGGGGGCGTCTCTGGGCGATGATCGGATCGTTGGTCGTGTCGGCCACGGACCGCCACGTCCGGCCGATCCGGTTCTGGTAGACCGCTGCGGTGATTGCCAGGGCGTCCAGGGAGTCCTGGCGGCTGACCAACCCGGATCTCGCGGCGAGGACATGCCCCCAATACTGGGTCTGACCCTCGTAGACCCACAGCAGGCTGTCCCGCATGGGCGTGTTGAAGGTGGGCGTCCAGAGGTCGGCCGGGCGTCGGTACTTCCCGTTCCAGGAATGGGTGTACTCGTGAGGCAGAAGGTCGCGCTCGGGCGCGGACTTGTCCCAGCCCGTAAAGTACGACGGCGAGACGGCGTTCTCGCTGGACCTGTGATGTTCTAGGCCGATGCCACCCATCTCGTCGGTCAGGGCCAGCAGGAACTCGTATCGGTCAAAATGCCGGGAGCCGTAGAGCCGGTCCGCCTGGACGACCAGGTTGCGGTGGACCTTCAGCTGCTCGTCGGTCATCTCGAGGCTGGCGGGTTCGTCGGCCACCATGTTGAGGAAGACCGGGGACCGACCGCCCGGATCGAGGTCCACCCGCTTGTACCAACGGCCGGCGAACATGGGGGAGTCCACCAGGGTCTCGAAGCTGACGGGCTTGAAGGTCACCAGGCCGTCCCGGCTCGAGGCTGTGTCGAGGGCGACGCCGTAGCTCCAGCCGGCTGGGAGGCGGATGCTGGCCTCGATGGGGATCCTGCGGGTGAACCAGCCGGCCGGGTAGAGAGCCATGCTGTTCCACTGGACGTTCATCATCGCCGGAGTCATCACCATCCGGCCCTGGCCGGTGGTGTTGGCGGATACGAACTGGAACTCGACCTCCAGGGACCGGGCCCCCGCAGGGGGATCGACGTGGATGGCGGCGATTTCGACAGGGTCCCGCCGCCAGGCCAGCTTGCGGCCGTTTGCAGTGATGACCAGACCGGTAAAGTGCTCGACCTGGGCCGAGGGCGCGTGCTTTCCGGGCAACCAGCGGGGATAGAGCAGGGTGACCGGCCCCGGTCCGACGATAGGAATGGACTGCTTCACCCGGAAGATTCGGCGCTCGAGGTCGGTGGCGTCAACCTGGAGCTTCAGGGTTCCGGGGAAGGCCTCGTCCCTCGGCACCGCCAGGGGCGGTGGCAGGGGCTCCGGCTGGGGTTCCGACCGCTGACCTGGCGAAGCGAAGGCGGAAGTGGCGAGGAGAAGCAGGGCCAGGACTGCGCCTGGCCCCTCAAGACGCCGCTTCATGTCACCCTGCGTCCGAAAGCTTCAGGGTGTCCCTCAGTTCGCGCTTCAGGAACTTGCCGCTGGCGTTCCGGGGCAGGGCTTCCGTCTGGATCCAGATGTACCTGGGCACCTTGTGCTTGGCGGCGATCGTCGCGCAGTGCTCGCGCAGTTCCTCCGGGGTGGCGGAATGTCCGGGCCGAAGGACCAGGGCGACCCCAACCTCCTCTCCAAGACGTTCGTCCGGCACGCCAAAGACAGAGCACTCGGCCACGGCGGGATGTCGATAGAGGTTGGCCTCCACCTCGGCGCAGTAGATGTTCTCGCCGCCCCGCAGCACCATGTCCTTCTTCCGGTCCACGATGTAGATGAAGCCGTCCTCGTCCATGCGGGCGATATCGCCCGTGTGCAGCCAGCCGTCGGTGATGGTTTCGGCCGTGGCCTCGGGACGGTTGATGTAGCCCTTGATCACTGGGGAACCGCGGACCCAGAGCTCGCCCACCTGGCCTGGGGCCACGGTGTTTCCGTCGTCGTCCACGCACCGGGCCTCGAAGGCCGGCATGGCCGGGCCGGCGCTGTCGGGACGGTCCACGAAGAAGTCCGCCGCGATGGCGGTGATGATACCGCAGGTCTCGGTCATGCCGTAGCCGGTGTTTGGCCGGGCGGTCTTCACCTGGGAGTCGATCTTCTGGACCAGGTCCGGGGGCACCTGGGCACCGCCGCCGCCGAGGCTCAGGAGGCTCGAGGTATCGCGCGTCGCAAAGTCGGGGTGGGTGATGACTTCCCGGGCCATGGTGGGCACGCCGCTCATGGACGTGACCTTCTCGGCCTCGATGATCCGCAGGGCCTCGCCAGCGTCCCACTTGTACATAAGCACAATTGTGCCGCCCGCGGCCGTCGTGGCGTAGGCACCGCAGTTGTTGGCGGTCACGTGGAAGAGCGGCGTGGTGATCAGGGCGATCGGAACCGGGACCGGCGCATTGGGGTCCGGAACCACGCCCGTGCCGCGCTGGGTCGCCAGGGCCTGGGCCTGACCCGAGAACATCATGTTGAAGAGGTTGGCGACGCAGCCCCGGTGGGTCAGCTGGGCGCCCTTTGGAAAGCCCGTGGTACCCGAGGTGTAGAAGATACAGGCGTCGTCATCCGGATCGATTTCAGCGGCGGGCAGGTCCCCGCCGGTGGCGATGACATCCGACCAGCTGACATACCCTTCAGTCGCGGGCGCACGCACGGCGACGAGGGTCACGCCCGAAACCATTTCCGGCCGCTCGGCGATCCGGGCCATACGCTCCGGGTCGACGAAGGCGACCTTGGGCTGGGAGTCGTTGAAACCGTAGGACATCTCTTCAGCGGTCCACCAGGCGTTCATGCCCACCACCGTGATTCCGGTCGAGACGCACGCCCAGTAGATCAGCATCCACTCCGGGTAGTTGCGCAGGGCGATGGCGACACGGTCACCCCGCTTCACGCCCTGGGCGGCCAGCCAGTTTGCAACGCTGGCAACCCGGCGGTGAGCTTCGCCGTAGGTGACGCGCTCGCCTTCGTAGACGAGGTAGGTGCGATCCGCGAAGGCGGCGGTGGAGAGCCAGACCGCGCGGACGTTGGGCGGGGCGTTCCGGTACACCCGCATGGGGGCCCCACGGACCTCCTGCACCTCGACCTCGAAGGGCGCACCGGCCGCGGTCAGTTGGTCCCAGGCCGTCTTCAATTCCTGATAATACAACTCGTCTCTCCTCCCAGGGGGCGTGCCGCGATCCCGGCCTTCATCCCGTCAAAATCCATATGGGGCACACACCGGGAAAAGGGAACCGCCCGCCGGATGCTTCCGTCATTCGCCATTCATACGTAGGGCCAAGTGACGATGAAAGCGCCAGATCGGTCGCTCTAGCACGCTCAGGGGTCCTGGTCGGTACTCCGGACTCGTGACCCCCGCCTGCACGCCTTCGCAGGCGGCGATGTCCTCGGCATGAACAGCGTTCAACTGCTCCAGATAGCCCTCGGCAAAGCCCGGGAGACCTGCCAGTGCCGGGGCGGCGAGGAGGTGGATCCTCAGGCGAAACCGATCCGGGAGGAGACGATCCATCTGGTACCAGGCGCCGACAGGTGCCTCATCCTCGGTGAAGAACATCAGGCCAAGTGGAAAGACACCCGCAACCACGAAGCCCCGGCCTTGCGGGTCTGCCGGGGGATTCTCGATCAGAGTGAAGGCGTCGCTGCCGTCTCCCTCAAAGGTGCCCAGGCCGGGGTGCGTCAGCTGGAGGGTTCCGGCGTGGGAACCGATGTGGTGATAGGACTCAAGGAAATTCTCGACCATCACCTTCCAGTTCCAGGGCGACTCCAGCTCGATCACCCCGATGGTCACCATCCTTTCCGGCTCCAGGGGCTCAAGACGGGCGGAGAGGTCCGAAAGCGTATCCGCCAGGGGTTTCGCCCCTCCATTCGCATTGACCCAGAGCCATCCGCCCCAGGCCTCCGAGCGCAGTTCAGGAAGCCGGCAGTCCTTGGGATTGAAGACCTCGGAACCCTGCATCGCCGGAGCGGACAGGAGCGCCCCGTCAAGTCCATAGCGCCAGAGATGATAAGGGCATGTCAGCACCTCGGTCCGCCCCTCACCGGAAACAACGGGCATGCCCCTGTGTCGGCATACCGAGGACAGGACCCTCAGTGTCCCGGACTTGCCGCGAAGGGCGACCACGGGTGCGCCGGCCACATCTGAGCAGGCATAATCCCCCTCGGCAGCCAACTGATCCAGACGGGCCACCGGTATCCATCCCCCCCGGAGAACCCGTTCTCGCTCAGCTGCAAAAACGAAGGGATCCGAGTAAGCGGAGCCGGGAAGGGCCATGGCCCTGGCAGGATCCTCACTGACTGCGGCATAGGTTCCGTTACGGGGTGGGGGTGTCACTCGGTCTCCTCCATCTCGTCGAACCTTCCCATCTTCGACACTCCAGGCTGAGATTGGCGGGGCGGGTCCCGTGGGAGTCAAGCCTCGCCGGAGAGGCTTGGCCTCGGGCGGAGCGGGGGCTAATGGGCGAACCAGGAGACCTGACCATGACCCGCCTCGACCGCAAGGACGCCAGCCCCGCGACCCAGGCCGCCCTCGAGGCCGCCCGCACAACCCTGCCCCCGGAAGATGGCGAGGACTTCCGCCTGGCCCGGCGCGGCTTCATCGCCACCATTCCTGACGCCGACATCCCCGGGGCCTGGAGCCTGAAGCCCTATGCCTTCCTGGAGGACGAGACGCCTGCGGCCACCGTCCATCCAGGCCTCTGGCGGCAGGCGCGCCTGAACGGCATCCACGGCCTCTTCGAGGTGACGCCGGGGGTCTACCAGGTCCGGGGCTTCGACATCTCGACGGTCACCTTCATCGAGGGCGAGACCGGCTACATCGTCATCGATCCCCTGACCTCGGCCCAGCCGGCCCGGACCGCCCTGGAGCTGATGCGGGCGCATCGGGGCGAGCGCCCCGTGAGCGCGGTCATCTACACCCACAGCCACGTGGACCACTATGGTGGGATCCTGGGCGTGGCCTCCACCGAAGAGATCAGGGCGGGACTGCCGATCATCGCTCCCGAGGGTTTCCTGAAGGAGGCCGTCAGCGAGAACGTCCTGGCCGGGAACGCCATGAGCCGCCGGGCGACCTACATGTACGGAGCCCTGCTTCAGAAGGACGCGAAGGGCCATGTGGACTCGGGCCTGGGCAAGGGGGTTTCCGGTGGGAGGGTGGCACTTGTACCGCCCACAATCTCGATCTCCCGGACCGGAGAGCGGCTGGAGGTGGACGGGATCGAAATCGTCTTCCAGGTGACGCCCGACGCCGAGGCGCCGGCAGAGATGAACTTTTACTTCCCGAAATTCCGCGCCCTTTGCATGGCCGAGAACTGCACCTGCCACCTGCACAACATCTACACGCCCCGGGGGGCCCAGGTCCGCGACGCCAAGTCCTGGAGTGGCTACATCAACGAAGCCAGAGACCTGTTTGGGCGTGACGCCGAGGTCATGTTCGCCAGCCACCACTGGCCACGCTGGGGTGGGGCAGAGATCGACGTCTTCCTGCGCAAGCAGCGCGATCTCTACAAATTCATCCACGACCAGACCCTGCGCATGGCCAACCACGGGATGAACGCGCCCGAGATCGCTGAGGTCCTGCGCCTGCCGCCGACCCTGGCCTCGGAGTGGTACACCCGCGGCTTCTACGGGACGGTCAGTCACAACGCCAAGGCGGTCTACCAACGCTACCTCGGCTGGTTCGACGGCAATCCCGCGCACCTCAACCCCCACCCGCCGGTCGAGACCGGGAAACGCTATGTGAGCGTCATGGGCGGTGCCGAGGCGGTCATGGCCGAAGCGCGCAGGGCCCAGGCTGAAGGCGACTATCGCTGGGGTGCCCAGGTGCTGAACCACCTCGTCTTCGCCGATCCGGATAACGAAGACGCTCGCGCCCTGCAGGCGGACCTCCTTGAACAGATGGGCTACCAGTCCGAGTCCGGGCCCTGGCGGGACTTCTACCTGATGGGCGCCCAGGAGCTGCGGACCCCGATCCCGGCCTCTGCGAAGCCCCGCCAGGCGGCACCGGGCCAGTTGCGGAACCTCCCGGCGGAGAGCCTGCTGGACAGCCTGTCCGTCCGCCTCAACGGCGAGGCTGCAGGCGCCCTGGATCTGGACCTGACCGTGCGATTTACCGGCGGGGAGGGTGTCTTCACCCTCAAGGTCGAGAACGCCGTGCTCCACCATCGGGTGGGAGAGGGCGCTCCTGAGGTCGCCCTCAGCCGCGACCAGCTGATCGACCTGGTCCTCGGCGCGGCCGAACTGAAGGACGTCGCGGCGGGCCAGCCGGGCGAGGCCGCGCTGGCCTCCCTGTTGTCCGTGCTGGACCGGTTCGACCTCTGGTTCGGGATCGTGACGCCCTGAGGGTCAGATCCGCCGCTCGCGGCCTTCCCACCAGGGCTCACGCAGCTTGCGCTTGAAGATCTTGCCGGAGTCCTCCCGGGGCAGGGCGGCGCTGAACTGAACCTCCCGGGGAACCTTGAAGCCGGCCAGCTGCCCGCGGACCCAGAGCTTCACCTCCTGCGGGTCAACCCCCTGGCCCTCCTGGGGCTGGACCACCGCGCAGAGGGCCTCGCCGTACTCGTCGTCGGGAATGCCGAAGACGGCGCAATCGGCCACGCCGGGCATCTTCAGGAGGATGGCCTCGATCTCGGCCGGATAGATGTTGACCCCGCCGCTGATCACCATGTCCGAGCTGCGGTCACACAGGTGCAGGAAGCCGTCGGCATCGAAATAGCCAATGTCCCCCGGCGAGATCAGGCCGAACTTTTCGGCCCGCCGGCGCTTGGCGTCATCCCCGTGGTAGGTGAAGTCAACCGACCCGAGGTTTCGACCCAGCACCTCGCCAGGCACGCCCACCGGGCAGTCGTTCCCTTCGGAGTCGACCACGCGGACGACAGCATTGGGCATGGGCTTGCCGACCGTCCCCGGGTGGGCCAGCCACTCCTCTGCGGTGCAGAAGGTGACATTCCCCATCTCGGTGGAGCCGTAGTACTCGTTGATGACCGGGCCCCACCAGTCGATCATCTCGTGCTTCACCGGCGGCGAGACCGGGGCGGCGGCATGGGCCACGAACCGGAGCGATGACAGGTCGTACCGGTCCCGAACCGCCTGCGGCAACTTGATGAGCCGGTTGAACATGATGGGGGCCATGTTCAGGTGGGTAATCCGCTTTTCCTGGATCAGGCTCAGCAGGGCTTCTGGATCGAACCGTGGCATGACCACGACGTTCGCCCCGATGCTCACCGAGATGTTGGAGTGGGCGTTGGGGGCGGCATGGTAGATGGGCCCGACCACGGCTGTGACAATCTCCTGCGGACGGTCCATCCAGTCGGCATAGCCGTAGGAGCGTAGCAGCATGGCCGTGCGGGCATGGGCCTGTTCGTCGCTCGCCACCCCGCGCTTGACGCCCTTTGGCCGCCCTGTGGTGCCTGAGGTGTAAATGATGGTGCTGGGTGCCTGGCGGGCCTGGCCGGACCAGGGCGCGAAGCCCTCAAGCCAGGTCCCCCATTCCAGGTCTCCGGGTGCAACGGCACCAGCCTCAGGCGGCAGGCCATAGGCGGCTGTGATCTCGGGGGGCGTGCGGACGCTGATGACCCGGAGGCCTTCGGGGATCGCCGTCCGCAGGCTTGCCAGGAGGTCGGCGTGGATGACCAGAACCCGGGCACCGCAGTCCGTCAGGACATAGTCTGCCTCGTCCAGGGTGGAGTGCCAGTTCACGGCCACCGGGAAGGCGCCCAGGATCCCGGCCGACTGACCGACCTCGAAGAAGGCGAATTCATTTCGCAGGCAGAAGGCGACGGCGTCGCCTTCGCGCACCCCCAGGCTCTCCAGCCCCATCGCAGCCCTCAGGGCGCGCTCACGGATCGCCTCCGCCGTGGTTTCACGATCTCCGCACCAGAGCTTGCCCATGCCCGTTTTCTCCCGTTCCGGGGATGCAATCACGAGCCCGGCCAGATTGAAAGCGCGGGGAGGGCCCGCCGGACAGTGAGGATGGACGGCAGGGACCCCGGCATGTCACGCTGCAGGCCAGACGTGCCGTCTCCAGGCGCCCTTCACCCCTCCAGGATAGCCGCCCCATGCCCGACCGGATCACTTCGCCCTTTGGCGCCTTCAGCACCGCCCGTGAGGTCGTTGCAGGCACGGACCTCACCGGCCGGACAGCCATGGTCACGGGCGCAGCCACCGGGATTGGCATCGAGACGGCCCGGGCCCTGGCCGAAGCCGGGGCGGAGGTCATCATCGCTGCACGCAAGCCGGACCTGGCGGCGACCGCCGCAGCAGACATCAACCGGACGGCCAAGGGCCCCGGGGCGCGGTTCGAGATGCTGGACCTGTCCAGCCTCGCCTCGGTCCGTGCGCTCGCCGGGCGCTGGGGCGACCGCCCCCTCGACCTCCTGATCAACAATGCCGGGGTCATGGCCTGTCCCCTGGACCGCACGGCGGACGGTCTGGAGATGCAGATCGGGACCAATCACTTCGGGCACTTCCTGCTGGGCGTGCTGCTGGC
>CAIWHQ010000167.1 GCA_903912465.1 uncultured Alphaproteobacteria bacterium
CATGGCCATGACCGGCGCGCTTCACGTTTCCAGGGCCTGGCCTTCCTCGCCGGGGTCATGGCCACCTTCCTCGGCCTCGCGGTCCTCCTCCTGGTCGTGCGGGCCGGCGGGGCCGCCGTGGGCTGGGGCTTCCAGCTGCAGTCACCGCCGGTGGTCTCCGCCCTCGCCCTGCTGATGCTGGCGGTGGGCCTCAACATGTCGGGCCTGTTCGAGATCGGGTCCTCCCTGCAGGGGATTGGCGCCGGTGCGGCTTCCCGGGGTGGCGGACTGGGAGCCTTTCTGACGGGTGCCCTCGCCGTTGTTGTCGCCGCGCCCTGTACCGCGCCCTTCATGGCGCCGGCCCTGGGCTGGGCCATGACCCAGCCGCCCGCCGCCTCGCTGGCGGTCTTTGCCGGCCTGGGCCTGGGCTTTGCGGCGCCCTTCACCCTTGCCGCCCTGGTGCCGGGCCTGTTGTCGCGCCTTCCCCGACCGGGTCCCTGGATGGAGACCTTCCGGCGGGTCCTCGCCTTCCCGATGTACGGCGCGGCCGGATGGCTGGCCTGGGTCCTCGCCGTCCAGGCGGGTCCGGACCTTTTGGCGCGTCTGCTGGCGGCGGCCGTCGCCCTGGCCTTCGCCTGCTGGCTCGCCGGTCTCGCCCAGGCCCGCGCTGCCCAGGGCCGGCCCGCGCGCCTTCAGGGGCTCATGGCCCTTGTGGTCGCCGTCCTCGCGGTCGCCGGTGCGGTCTGGCCCAGCGCCGCCGAGCCCTCGGCTCAAGCCGGGTCCGGCGAGTCCGGAGGGTTGGCCTACGAAGCCTATTCGCCCGAGCGCCTCGCGGCCCTGCGGGCCGAAGGCAAGGCCGTCTTCGTCAACTATACCGCCGCCTGGTGCGTCACCTGCCAGGTGAACGAGCGGGTCGCCTTTTCCACCCGAACGGCCGCGGACGCCTTCAAGTCCAGCGGCACGGTCTATCTCAAGGCGGACTGGACCCGGCGCGATAGCGTCATTGCCGAGGATCTGGCCCGGTTCGGCATGGCGGGGGTTCCCCTCTACCTGGTTTATCCCGCCGGGGGTGGCGAGCCGAAGATCCTGCCCCAGATCCTGACCCCGGATATCGTCGCCCGGGCCGTCAAGGAAGCCGCCAGGGGGTGAGCGCCATGACCGATCCCTGGGAGGCGCTGGCCGGATCGGCGGCTGCAGACCCGCCCCTGCGGCGGCTCTTCGACATCGAGCCTGACAGGGTCCGTGGCCTGACCTTCGAGGCCTGCGGCCTGGCCCTCGACCTGTCCAAGCAGCCCTGGTCGCAGGCCAGCTTCGCTCGCGCCCTGGACCTGGTCGCCGCCGCCGACCTTTCGGCCGCCCGCCAGGCCCTGTTTGCCGGCGCGCCGGTGAACGCCTCGGAAGGCCGGGCCGTCCTGCACATGGCCCTGCGCGCGCCGGAGGCCGGGCCCTGGGCGGCCCTTGGCCAGGATGTCACCGACGAGGTCCGCACCGCCCGGGACCGCATTCTCGCCTTCGCTGGGGAGATCCGCCGGAAGAGCGAGATCGACGCCGTCCTGCACATCGGCATCGGCGGCTCTGACCTTGGGCCGCGCCTCGTCTGGGAGGCCCTGGCTCCGGTCGCCCCCGGGATCGACCTGCGCTTCGCCGCCAATGTCGATCCCTCCGAGATCACCGCTGCCCTTGCCGGCCTGGATCCGTCCCGGACCCTGGTGGTGGTCGCTTCCAAGACCTTCACCACCCAGGAGACCCTGTTCAACGCCCGCGCCGCCCGCGCCTGGATGGAGACGGCGCCAGGGGCCGGGTCCCGCCTGGTCGCCGTCACGGCCGCGCCGGAGGCCGCCGCCGCCTTCGGCGTCGCCCCGGAGCGAATCTTCCCCTTCGCGGACTGGGTCGGGGGACGCTTCTCCCTGTGGTCGGCGGTGGGCCTGTCCTGCGCCATCGCCCTGGGGCCTGAGGCCTTTTCGGACCTGCTTGAGGGTGCCGCGGCCATGGACGCCCATTTCCGCCAGGCCCCGGCCGGTGAGAACCTGCCCGTGGTCCTGGCCCTGGCCCATGTCTTCAACCGCGACATCCTCGGCCGCCCGGCCCGCGCCGTAGTTCCCTATGCCCGCCGCCTCAGGCTCCTGCCGGCCTTCCTTCAGCAGCTGGAGATGGAGTCCAACGGCAAGCGCGTGGGCCGCGACGGGCGTCCCGTAGCCCGGCCGACCGCCGGCGTGGTGTTCGGCGAGCCGGGCACCAACGGCCAGCACGCCTTCTTCCAGGCCCTGCACCAGGGGACCGACGTCATCCCCCTCGACATCCTTGCCGTCCACCAGCCAGTGGAGGGGGACCCGGCCGCCCACCGCGCCCTCCTGGCCAATGCCGTGGCCCAGGCCGAGGCCCTGATGGCCGGACGGTCGGAGGCCGAGGCCCTTCAGGCGGCTGGCGGCGATCCGGTTCTCGCCGCCCAGAAGGCCTTTCCCGGCGACCGACCCTCGGGCTTTCTCTTGATGGAGCGGCTGGACCCGCCGACCCTCGGTGCCCTCCTGGCCCTGTTCGAGCACAAGGTCTTTGTCGAGGGGCTCCTCTGGGGGCTCAACAGCTTCGACCAGTGGGGCGTTGAACTGGGCAAGGTGCTGGCGGCGCGCATCCTTCCCGAGCTGGAGGGCGGCCCTGCAGGGACGCACGATCCCTCAACCGAGGCCCTGATCGCCCGACTGCGCGGGGCCTGATCCCCAGGACGGGTTTACGCCTCTCCTCCCTCCGCTAGAGTGCGCGCAAGCGGGCCGACAGCGCCCCTGACGGAGGAGACCCGGGCAAGATGTATCTCGCCGACCACGCGCGCCTGACCCCTGACAAGCCGGCCCTGATCTCGGCGGACACCGGCAGGGTCGTGACCTTCGCCCAGCTCGACGAACGCGCCCTGCGGATGGCCAACCTGTTCCGTGACAGGGGCCTGAAGCGCGGCGACCACGTGGCCCTCCTGATGGAGAACAACCTCGCCTTCATGGATGCGGTCTGGGCCTGCTTCCGCTCCGGACTCTACATCACCACCATCAACCGCTACCTGCCGCCGGACGAGGCCGCCTACATCGTCAATGACTGCGGCGCGAAGGTCCTGGTCAGTTCCTTCGCAAAGCGCGAGATCGCCGAGGGCCTGGCTGACCTGATCCCCGCCTGCCCGATTCGCCTGATGGTCGATGGCGTCGTCCCCGGATGGGAGTCCTACGAGGCGGCCCGCGATGGCGCTTCGCCCGCCCCCCTCGACCGGGAGTGGATGGGCGACTCCATGCTCTACAGCTCGGGCACAACGGGCCGTCCCAAGGGCATACTGCGCCCCCTGCCGGAGGCGAGCCCCGCCGAGGCCTTCGCCCTGCGTCAGCAGGCGAACCGCTACGAATTCGGCCCCGATACCGTTTACCTGTCGCCGGCGCCCCTCTACCACGCCGCCCCCCTGGCCTATGTGGTCACCGTCCAGTCCTTCGGCGGGACGGTGGTGATGATGGAGCGCTTCGATGCCGAGCGGTCCCTCGAACTCATCCAGGACTACCGGGTCACCCATTCCCAATGGGTGCCGACCATGTTCGTGCGCATGCTCAAGCTACCGGCAGAGGTCCGCCAGGCCTTCGACGTCTCCAGCCTGCGGGTCGCCATCCACGCCGCCGCGCCCTGCCCGGTGGAGGTAAAGCGCCAGATGATCGACTGGTGGGGGCCGGTGCTCTACGAATACTACGCGGGCACCGAAGGGTCGGGCTCGACCTTCATCGACAGTGAGGACTGGCTGAAACACCCCGGCTCGGTGGGCCGGGCGGCGGTGGGCGTTCTGCATGTCTGCGATGAGGAGGGGAACGACCTGCCTCCCGGCGAGACGGGCCTCGTCTACTTCGAACGCGAGATCCCGACATTCGAGTACCACAACGACCCCGAGAAGACCCGGTCCGCCCGCCATCCGCTGCATCCCAGCTGGAACGCCCTGGGTGATGTCGGCTACCTGGATCCGGACGGCTATCTCTACCTCACCGACCGCAAGGCCTTCATGATCATCTCTGGGGGGGTGAACATCTATCCCCAGGCCATCGAGGATGCCCTGATCACCCATCCCAAGGTCGCGGACGTGGCGGTCTTCGGGGTGCCCGACCCCGAGATGGGCGAGGCGGTCAAGGCGGTGATCGAGCCGGCCCCCGGCGTGGCGCCCACCGAGGCGCTCGCCGCCGAGCTCATGCAGTACGCCCGTGAGCACCTGGCCCACTACATGGCACCGCGCTCCCTCGACTTCATCGAGGAAATGCCTCGCCTGCCCACGGGCAAGCTCTACAAGCGTGTTCTCCGCGATGCCTACTGGCAGGGCGACCGTAAAATCTGACGTCAACAGGGAAGACCCTCATGCAGGACCTCGCGGGAAAGACCGCCTTCATCACCGGCGGGGCCAGCGGCCTCGGCCTGGCCATGGCGCACGCCTTCGGCGCCGCGGGCATGAATGTCATGCTCGCCGATATCGAGGCCGAGCCCCTGGCCCGCGCCGTGGCCGAGCTTGAGGCCCGGCAGGTGCGCGTCGCGGCCGTCCAGTGCGATGTCACCGACCGCGCCGCCCTGGTCGCCGCCGCCCGGGAAACGGTCTCCGCCTTCGGCAAGGTCCACGTCCTGTGCAACAACGCCGGTGTCGGTGCCGGCGGCCCCGTCGACGAGATGAAACCCTCCGACTGGGACTGGACCTTCCAGGTCAACCTCATGGGGGTGATCTACGGGCTGGAGGCCTTCTTGCCCCACATCCGCGCCCACGGTGAGGGCGGAGCCATCATCAACACCGCCTCCATGGCCGGCCACATGTCGCCCCCGGGCATGGAGGCCTATAGCGCCTCCAAGTTCGCGGTGGTGGCCCTGACCGAGGGCTGGGCGGCCCAGTTGGCGCCTGAGAATATCCAGGTCCAGGTCCTCTGCCCGGGCTTCGTGCGCACTGGCATCAACCAGTCGGGACGCAACCGCCCGGCGAAGTTCGGCGGCCCCCAGTTACGGGAGATTGTTCCGGACGACCGGGTCGCCAACGGCATCGACCCCGCCCGGGTCGGCGCCCGGGTGCTGGAGGCCCTGCAGGCCGGCGACCTCTACATCTTTACCCATCCGGACATGCGCCCCTTCGTCCAGATGCGGTTCCAGAAGATCATGGAGGGGTTCGATTCCGCCGATCGCAGCACCGCCCTGTCCGGCCTGGAATACCGCACGCCCGACCTCGACCTCCTGCCCTGAACCCCTTCCGTCCGGGCCCCGGGACTGGACGACCCGGCGGCGATGGGCTAGGGACCCGGCCCATGTTCCGTCAGGTTCATCATCACGGCCTCCACCATCCGACCTGTGAAAGCGGGAGCGGGCGAGTGCGTTCGGCCTGATCGAACCTCCGGCGCCGGCCCCCGCGCAATGCGGACGGGCCCGGCCGGCGGCTCCGTCCCTGGCAAACCCAAGGGATAGGAAATGACCACCTCCACGACTGACATCATCCCCGACGGGGAGACGCCCCGCCCCGAGGTCCGCCCCGAAGCCCGCGCACCCCGCGGCTTCATGGATCGGCGCGCCCGCGACCTGGCCGCCGAGCGCCGCATCCTGACCCGGGTTTCCGAGGTCTACGAGCGCTACGGTTTCGAGGCCCTCGACACCGGCGCCCTCGAGTATGCCGACGCCCTGGGCAAGTTCCTGCCCGACGCTGACCGCCCAAATGAGGGCGTCTTCGCCCTGCAGGACGACGATGACCAGTGGATGGCCCTGCGCTACGACCTCACCGCGCCCCTGGCCCGGTTCGTCGCCCAGAACCGCGAGGGCCTGACCAAGCCCTTTCGCCGCTACGCCTTTGGCCCGGTCTGGCGGAACGAAAAGCCCGGCCCGGGCCGGTTCCGCGAGTTCACCCAGTGCGACGCCGATACGGTGGGTTCGGCCCGGCCCGAGGCCGATGCCGAGATCATCGCCATGGCCGCCGAGGGCCTGGCTGCCGCCGGCCTGCCCGAGGGCGGCTACGTCCTGCGGATCAACAACCGACGGCTCCTGAACGGCCTCCTCGACCGGGCTGGGGTTGCCGACGACGGCCAGAAGCTCGCGGTCCTGCGGGCGGTGGACAAGCTGGACCGGCTGGGTCCCGAGGGGGTCCGCCTGCTGCTGGGCGAGGGCCGCCGTGACGAGTCCGGCGCCTTCACCCGCGGGGCGGGGCTGGCGACTGACGCCGTCGACGCCGTCCTGGCCTTCACCGCCGCCGGGGCCGGGGACCGGGCCGAGACCCTGCGCCGCATCGCCGACGTGATCGGCGGCTCGGCCGAGGGCGACGCCGGCCTTGCGGAACTGGCGGGCATTGACAGGGCCCTGGCCAGCATGGGCGTGGGCGCGGACCGGGCGGTCTTCGATCCGTCGGTGGTCCGGGGGCTTGAGTACTACACCGGCGCAGTCTTCGAAGCCGAGCTTCGGCTGGAGACCCTGGATGAGAAGGGTCAGCCCGCCCGCTTCGGCTCGGTGGGCGGCGGCGGCCGGTACGACGACCTGATCGCCCGCTTCACGGGTGAACGTACCCCGGCGACCGGTTTCTCCTTCGGCGTCTCCCGCCTGGCGGCGGCCCTGCGCGCCGCCGGTCAGGACGCCGGCCAGCAGGAGAGGGGCCCCGTGGTGGTCATCGCCTTCTCCCCCGATGACATGGGCGCCTACTTCGCCGTGGCCGCCGAGCTCCGGGCCGCGGGGATCCCCGCTGAGGTCTACCTGGGCGCCTCGGGCATGAAGGCCCAGATGAAATACGCCGACCGCCGGCTCTCACCTGCCGCCGTGATCCTCGGGGGCGACGAGATCGCCGCGGGGACCGTTACGGTAAAGGACCTGGACCTCGGCCGGGCCCTGGCCTCCGATGTCACTGACAATGCCGCCTGGCGGGCCGAACGGCCTGGCCAGCAGACGATCCCCCGGGACCAATTGGTCGCCGTCGTGCGGCGCATCCTCGGAGAGGCGCCGTGATCCAGGAGCCGCCCTTCCCCGCCGACGGCCTCGAAGCCCTGCGCGCGCCCTTCCGCGAGACGGGTGCCATCTGGGTCCAGCCACCCGTGTTGCAGCCCCTGTCCCTGGTGCTTGACCTCGCCGGAGAGGCCCTTCGCTCCCGGCTCTTCGTCCTGCAGGCGGCTGCCGGCGAGGAGGTCTGTCTGCGTCCCGACTTCACCGCGGCCGTCGCCCGCCTGCACCTGGCCTCGGGCGCAGCCGGCGGCGACTATGCCTACGAGGGCCTCGTCTTCCGCGCCTCCGAGGACGAGGCCGAGGAAGTCCTGCAGATCGGTATCGAGCGGTTCGCCACCGCCAGCGACCGGCCCGCCGACGATGCCGACCTGGTGGACCTGCTCTGGCGGGCCGCCAGGGCAGGCGGGCGCGGCGACCTTTCCCTCCGGCTGGGCGACGCCGGCCTGTTTCCTGCCTTCCTGGACGCGCTGGGCCTTCACCCTGCCCAGGCCTCGCGTCTGACCCGCATGGCAGGACGCCCCTCCCGGCTCGCTGCGGAGCTGGAGCGGAACGGACAGGCGGAGGATCGGTCGGGAGCGGGGGAGGGCGTCCTCGCCGGACGCCTTGCCGCCCTGCCCCCGGAAGAGGCTTCCGCCCTCCTCGAGGAAGTCTGGACCCTCGCCGGGATCACCCCGGTCGGAGGCCGCACCGCCGGGGAGATCGCAGCTCGCCTGGTCACCCGTTCCGAAGCCTCCCGCGCGCCCGCCCTGTCGCCCGGACAGGTCGATGCTGTCCGCGCTTACCTGTCCGTCAGCGAAGCCCCGCGGGCGGCGTTGGCGCAGATTGCAGGCCTGGCGCCCGCCGCCGCCGCCCTTCGGGCGCAGCTCGTGGAATGGGAACGTCGACTGGACCGGATAGAGTCCGCCTCGGTGGGCGTTGCGCCGGCTGTCTTCGATGCCGCGCCCCGGGGCGATTTCGCCTATTACGATGGCCTCGTGGTCGAGGTCGTGTCGGAAGCCCTGGGCCCGGCGCGTCCCGTCGCGGCGGGAGGGCGCTATGACGGCCTTCCCGCCCGGCTCGCTGGCGGTTCCAGTGGCGGCGGGTCGGCGCTCGGAGGCATGATCCGGCCGGGCCGGGCCCTTGTGGAGGCGGGACAATGAGCGACCCCCTGATCCTCGCCGTACCGTCCAAGGGACGCCTCAAGGAGCAGGTCGACGCCTGGCTCCAGGACTGCGGACTTGGCCTCGCCATGAGCGGGGGCGACCGCGGCTACAGGGCGCGACTGCGCGGTGCCGAAGGCGTTCAGGTCCGCCTGCTTTCGGCCGGCGACATCGCCGAGGCCCTCGTCGTCGGGGACGTCCACCTGGGTGTCACCGGCGAGGACCTGCTCAGGGAACAGGGACCGGGGTCCGCCGAGGCGACCCGTCTGCTCCGTCCCCTGGGTTTCGGCCGGGCCGACCTCGTGGTCGCCGCCCCACGCAGCTGGCTCGACGTGTCCGTCATGTCCGACCTCGAGGATGTGGCCCATGAGCGGCTCGTCCGCACCGGCCGCCGCCTGAGGGTGGCGACCAAGTATCTGGCCCAGACCCGTGAATTCTTCGCCCGCCATGGCATCGCCGACTACCGGATCGTCGAGTCCGGGGGCGCCACCGAAGGCACCCCGGCCGCCGGGGTCGCCGACATCGTCGTCGACATCACCACGACGGGGGCCACCCTCCAGGCCAATGACCTTAAGATCCTGGAGGACGGTGTCATCCTGAGGAGCCAGGCCCACCTCGCCGCCGGCCTTCGGGCCGACTGGACGCCGGAAGGTCTCGCCGCCGCGGAGTCGCTGATCCGGATCTTTGAAGCCCGGGCTACCGCTCACGCCTCGGCCACCCTCATCTGGCCCGGCGGCGACGACGATCCGATACTGCCCGATCTTGAGGCCCTGGGGGCCGTCCGTCGGCCCAACGGCCTGCTGGCGCCGGTGGCCCTGGTCCCCCGGGTGGCGGAGCGTCTGACAGCGGCGGGACGAGGGCCGGTTACCGCCTCCCGGCCGGACTTCGTCTTCGAGACGGCCTGTCCGCCCTGGGACGGGCTCCGGGCCGCTCTCATAAAAACTGACAAATGAGTCAGATAAATCCGGGGTCCCGCTCCAAAGCCGGGCCTTGAATCAGGGCTGTGGTTGACAGGGTCCCCAATTTGACCTCAATTCCCCCCAAGCGAGAGACACGACGGCATTCGATCGTCGATCTCCGGCGTTTCGGGGAGGAAACGCCCTTTTAGATTCGGAGCCGCAGAGCTCAAACAACCCGCCGGAAGGCGGGTTGTTTTTTGCCTGCCCTCAGTATTTTGACCGTTTTGTCAGTTTTGGGGGGTTGCAGCCGGAAAAGGGCTCGGCCCGGCAGGCGGCCAACTGCGCCTTCCACTCCGCCTGGGCCTTTTCCCAGGCCTTGGCCTTGGCCTCGGCTTCGGCATTCTGCGCCGACCACTCTGCCAGGCGCGCCTGATACAAGACTTCCTCCTCGGCCACTCTCCGCGCGGTGTCTGCGTTCCGGCGGTCCACTTCAGCATTCCGGGCGTTGACGGATGCGTTGAGGGCCTCGCTCCGGCGGTCCTGTTCGCTGGGCCCGGCGACCTGTGGCGGCGAAGGCGGCGCTTGCGTCCAGGCGGGTGACGCCGCCAGAAGGAGGAGGGCGGCGGCCGCCGCCCGCAGGGGCTGTTTGCGGTTCATGTCGCCAGACTGCCGCGAAAGCCCCGGTTTCACCAGCCCTTCGAAACCCGGAGTCCCATGTCCATGCCAAGTTCCAGGGTCGTCATCGTCGGCGCTGGCCCGGCAGGCCTCATGGCCGCCGAGACGTTGGCCCGCGGCGGAGCCCAGGTCGTGGTGCACGAGCGTATGCCCAGTCCGGCGCGACGCCTGCTGATGGCCGGGCGCGGGGGTCTCAACCTGACCCATTCCGAGGGCCTGACGGAGATGATCGCCCGTTACGGCGACCGGTCGGGGACCCTCGCCCCCCTGCTGGAGGCCTTTCCGCCGCAGGCCCTGCGCGACTGGGCCGAAGGCCTGGGCCAGGACACCTTCGTCGGCTCCAGCGGCCGGGTGTTTCCGCGCCGCCTGAAGGCTTCGCCCCTCGTCCGGGCCTGGCTGGCCCGGCTTGATGGCCTGGGCGTGGAGCTTCGGCTTCGCTCGACCTGGACGGGCTGGGACGGAGAGGGGCGACCTACCTTCCGCCAGGCCGGGGGAGAGGAGGCCCCCGAGGCGGCCGACGCCCTGCTGCTCTCTATGGGTGGGGCCAGCTGGCCCCGGCTGGGCGCGGACGGCACCTGGGTTGCGACCCTTGCGGCGGCGGGCGTGGCGTCGGTGCCCCTCAGGCCTGCCAACTGCGGATTCGTCGCGGACTTCAGCCCGGTCTTTCCCGGCGACCATGCCGGTCGTCCCCTGAAGGGTGTCGAGGTCCGGTTCGCCGGGCGCGCAGTGCGGGGTGAGGTGATGCTGACTCGGCAGGGGATCGAGGGCGGAGCTATCTACGCGCTTTCGGCCGCCCTCCGGGACGCGGTGGAGGCCCGGGGCGAGGCGATCGTTGAGATCGATCTCAGGCCAGGCCGCAGTCCCGCAGATCTTGTCGCCAGGCTGGCGCGCACCGACCGGAAGGCCAGCCTCTCCAACCGTCTCCGCAAGGCCCTGGCCCTGTCGCCGCAGGAGATCGGGCTCCTCCGCGAAGCGGGGCCGCTAACGTCGGACCTGGAGGCCCTGGCGGCGCGCATCCGCTCGGTTCCCCTGCGCCTGACCGAGACCACGGGGCTGGACCGCGCCATCTCCACCGCCGGTGGTGTCCGCTTCGAGGACCTAGATCCGGGCCTTCAGCTCCGGGCCCGGCCGGGGGTCTGGATCGCCGGGGAGATGCTCGACTGGGAGGCGCCCACGGGCGGCTATCTCCTCCAGGCCGTCTTCGCCACAGGCGTCCACGCCGCCCGGGACATCCTTTCCCGGCGGGGATGACCCCCCTACCAGATGCGGGCCCGCGCCTCCGGAGGCAGGTACATGCCGTCCCCCGGCTTCACACCGAAGGCCTGGTAGAAGGCGTCGACATTTCGCATCGGGACGTTGACGCGCGCTCGGGGTGGTGAATGTGAATCGGTGGACAGAAGCTGGCGGGCCCTGTCCTCCCGAACCTTGGAGCGCCAGACCTGGGCCCATCCGTAGAACACCCTCTGCTCTCCGGTCAGCCCATCGATCACCGGGGCCGGCGCACCCTTCAGGGAGGTCCGGTAGGCGTCCAGGGCCAGCAGGACCCCGCCCAGGTCGGCGATGTTCTCGCCCATGGTCAGTTCGCTCTTGATGAAGGCACCGGGCAGGGCCTCGAAGGCGGAATACTGGGCGCCCAGCTTGGTCGACTCGGCGGTGAAGCGCGCAGCGTCCTCGGGGGTCCACCAGTCGGACAGCCGGCCGTCGCCGTCTGACTTACGGCCCTGGTCGTCGAATCCATGGGTGATCTCATGGCCGATCACACCGCCGATCCCGCCGTAATTGATGGCCATGTCTCCCTTGGGGTCGAAGAAGGGTGGCTGCAGTATGGCCGCCGGGAAGACGATCACGTTCCGGGTCGAGGAGTAATAGGCGTTCACCGTCGCCGGGGTCATGCCCCACTCCTTCCGGTCGACCGGCTGGTCGAGACGGGCAACGCGGCGGTTCCAGTCCCATTGGCGTGAGCGGCTGACATCGCCGAACAGGTCTCCCGGCTTCATCTCCAGCCCGGAATAGTCCCGCCAGGTCTCGGGATAGCCGATCATGACGCTGAACTTGGACAGCTTCTCCAGCGCCTTGGCCCGTGTCTCGGGACCCATCCACGAGACGGTCTCGATCCGCCCCCGCATGGCGGTCTTGATGTCGGCGACCAGACCCTCCATCAGCGCCTTGGACTCCGGGGGGAAGTAGGCGGCGACATAGTCACGGCCCAGGGCCTCGCCCAGCTGGTCGTCCACCAGGGCCACGGCGCGCTTCCATCGAGGCTGCTGTTGCGGCTGACCGGTCAGTACCTTGCCGCGGAATTCGAAGTTGGCCTGGTCGAAGGCCGGGGCGAGGTAGGGAGCAGCCTTGTCGGTAAGGCTCAGGGCCATGTAGGCCTTCAGGGTGGAGAGGGGGGTCTCTGCGAAGATCTTCGCGAGCTCGGGGAAGGCACCCTGTTCCCGCACCACCACCCGCTTGGCCCCGCCCAGGCCTGCGGCCTTGAGGTAGTCTGCCCAGGGGAAGCCGGCGGCGCTCCGGGACAGTCCGGCCAGGTCCGTGGCGTTGTAGGTGCGGTCGCGGTCGCGGCGCTGGGCGCTGGTCCAGGACGCCTGGGCGATCCGGGTCTCGAAGGCCAGGATGGCATCCGCGGATCTGGCGGCGTCCGGCCAGCCGGCAAGGCCCAGCATGCGCTCCACATAGGCCCTGTACTCCGTCCTCTGTCGCTCGAAACGCGGCTCCAGGTAATAGTCGCGGTCGGGAAGGTTGAGGCCGGACTGGCCGAGGTAGACGGCATAGGCCTGCGGGTTACGGGCGTCATCCGCGACGAAGACCGAGAAGATGGATCCGCCAAAGCCGCCTGCGGCCTTGCCCATAAGCCGAGCGATGTCCCGACGGCTGCCGGCCGCGCGGATTTCCGAAAGGGCGGGCTGGATCGGCCCTGCGCCCAGGGCAGTCACGGCCTGCTCGTCCATGAAGTTACGATAGAGGGTCGCCAGGCGCTGGCGGTCAGGCGAGGGCGCCGGATCGGCTGCGGCGGTCTCCAGGACGGCGTGCATCCGGTCCACCGAGAGTTCGCGCAGGCCGTCGAAGGCCCCGAAGCTCGACCGGTCCGCCGGGATGACCAGCCGGTCCACATAGGCACCATTGGCGTGGGCGAAGAAATCCCGGCCGGCAGGGGTCGCCGGATCGCGCCCGGACATGTCGAAACCCCAGGTGCCCATGCGGGGCGCGCTGAGGTCTGCCGCCAGGGCCGGCGGAGCCAGGGCCGACAGGACAAGGGCGGCGGCCCCAAGGGCGAGGCGGGGGCGGGACTGGGACATCAGTGACTCCGGTCGTCGACAGTTCGGGGCGCGGACAATGCCGCTGAACCGAGGTTCCGGCATCAATTATCTGGCGCCTCGGCGATTTCGGGCCGCCGCGACCCGGGGCGAGGTTGCGACGGGGTCGCGCACCCCGGCGTCGTGGTCCATAGTCCAGACCGACGAGGACAACCATGGCGCACCCGGCTCCCGGAGATTTCAAGGACGTCATCCTGTTCCTGGCGACAGCGGGGATCGTGGTTCCCCTGGTCCGTCGCTGGCGGATCAGCCCGGTGCTGGGCTTCCTCGGGGCGGGCGTCCTGCTCGGACCTTCCGGACTGGGCGCCCTCGGCGCGCACGCGCCCTGGGCTGCCGAGTTCACCATCAATTCGCCCCGGGAACTGGCCCAGCTGGGCGAGCTGGGCGTGGTCTTCCTCATGTTCATGATCGGGCTCGAGCTGTCCTGGGCCCGGCTCTGGCTCATGCGGCGCTATGTCTTCGGCCTGGGTGCCCTGCAGGTCCTTGGCTGCGGGCTGATCGTTGGCCTGACGTCCTATCTCCTCGGGGCCTCCCCTGCCGCCTCCGCCGCGGTTGGCGCGGCCATGGCGCTGTCGTCCACCGCCGTGGTCATGCCTATCCTCACGGAGAATCGCCGCCAGCACGTCCAGGCCGGGCGGGTCACCTTCGCCGTGCTCCTGTTCCAGGATCTTGCCGTAGCGCCGATACTGATCACCCTTTCCCTCCTCGGCCGAGAGGGCGGCGCGGGCCTGTCGCCCGACTTGCTGCTCAGCTTTGCACCGGCGGTCGCCGTGGTCGCTGGCCTGGTCGGGTTCGGCCGGTTCCTCCTGCGCCCCATGATGCGGTCGGTGGCCAAGGCGCGGAGCGAGGAACTGTTCATGGCCGCCTGCCTCCTGGTGGTCCTGGGCTCCGGCCTTCTGGCGGCCTTCGCCGGCCTCTCCATGGCGCTCGGCGCCTTCGTCGCCGGCCTGCTCCTGGCCGAGACCGAGTTCCGCCATGAGGTCGAGCAGGTCATCGAACCCTTCAAGGGCCTGCTGCTCGGACTCTTTTTTCTCGCCGCCGGGATCGGCCTGGATGTCAGCCTCATCCTCGAGCAGCCCCTCCAGATCGCTGGGGTCACCTTCGGCCTCATGGCCCTGAACGCGGCCCTGATCTTCGGGCTTGCCAGAGGGTTTGGCCTGAAATGGCGGTCGGCCGTGGAAACCGCCCTGCTCCTGGCAGCCAGCGGGGAGTTTGCCTTCGTCATCCTCGGCTCGGCCATGACCCAGGGACTGGTTCCCGATGCGCTGGGGCAAAGTCTCCTGGTGTCGGCGACCCTGTCCATGATGTGCATCCCGGCCCTTGCCGCCCTGGGGCTACGAATTGCCGGCCGCTCTGTCCCCGGCGTCGCCGAGGCCTCTGGCCCTGCGGAGGCCGGGGACGGGCGGATCCTGCTGGTTGGCTTTGGCCGGGTCGGCCGGCTGGTCGGCGAAATGCTCGACCGTCACGGCCTGCCCTGGTCGGCGATCGACCAGGATGCAGGTGTGGTCGAGCGGGGACGCCGGGCCGGGCACAGCCTCTTCTTCGGAGACGCCCAGCGTCCGGGCTTCCTCGAGCGCTGTGGTCTGGATTCAGCCCGGGCCCTTGTCGTTACCGCCGACGCCGACGGGGATGACCTCGGTGCCGTCGAGGCGCTGGTCTCCCTTGTCCGCGACCGCAGGCCGGACCTGACCATCGTCGCGCGGGCGCGGGACAGCCGTCAGGCCCTGCGCTTGTATGACCTGGGGGTGAGCGATGCGGTGCCAGAGACGGTAGAGGCCAGCCTCCAGCTGTCGGAAGCGGTCCTGTTGGGCGTCGGCTTACCCGCCGGACCCGTGATTGCCTCGATCCACGAAAGACGGGATGCCTTCCGGCGGGAACTCAACCGTAGGGATGGCTTTCGGTCTCCGGGCTCTGGTCCCCCCGGAGCCTCCTGATTCCCGTCTTCGCTCCCGAAAGCGAAGTGCAAAAACAAGTTAGTGTTGCACTCTCGACACTTCCACGCGCCGCCGAGGGTGATATACGCAGTTCAGGCGTCAAAGCTGGCGCCATCGGGCAAGAGAGGGCTCTGATATGAAAATCAAACTTCTGGCTGGAGCGGCCCTTGCCGCTGTCGCCATCGCTTCCGGGGCTTCGGCCCGGGAAATTGGCTGGTACGGCGCTGTCGACGCTGGCTATCACTGGCCGATGGGCATCGACGCAACGTCGAGCAACAACTCCGCCAATGGCAAGCCTTACGACTGGTCGATCGACCAGGCGGAAGACTGGGCCGGCTTCGCCCGTCTCGGCTACCAGGTCACCCGGAACTGGCGCGTGGAACTCGAGGGCGGCTATCGCCCCGGCGACGTGGACTCCGTCCGCGGCGGTTCCAGCAACGCCATCCTCGGCCTCTGCCAGCCCGGCGTGGTCCGCACGGCGACCACACCGAACTGCGGCTCGCCCCAGGGCAGCGTGGTGTCGATCACCGGCATGGGCAATGTCATCTATGACTTCCTGCCCGACTCCGCTCTGAACCCCTTCATCGGCGCTGGCCTCGGCATCAACAATGTCACGGCTGACACCATCGTGGGCCAGTTCTCGACCATCACCCCGGTCGGTCCTGCTGCCACGGCGACCAATCCCGCCCAACAAAACCTGACCATCGACGACAGCGACACCGCTTTCGCTTGGCAGGGCATCGCCGGCGTGGCCTGGGCCGTGACCGACCGCCTGGATGTGGATCTGACCTATCGCTACCTCAGCGGGTCGGACCTGACCTTCGGCTCCAAGGGCTCTCACGCCCTGCAGCCCGGCGCTTTCGAAGGTGCTTATGAGGACCAGTCCCTGACCCTGGGCCTGCGTTACTCCTTCGCGCCGCCGCCGCCGCCGCCGCCGCCTCCCCCGCCGCCCCCGCCTCCCCCGCCGCCGCCGCCTCCGCCGCCGCCGGCCTACGAGGCGAAGCAGTTCGTGGTCTACTTCCCGTTCGATCAGTCCGTCCTGACGCCGGAAGCCCAGACCATCGTCACCGAAGCGGCTGAATACGCCAAGGCTGGCAATGCCACCCGCGTGATCGTGGTCGGCCACACCGACTCGTCCGGCTCGCCGGCCTACAACGTCCGCCTCTCCGAGCGCCGGGCCAAGGCCGTTGCGGACGCTCTGGTTGGTCAGGGTGTCGGCCAGCAGCTGATGCAGGTGGACTGGAAGGGTGAAACCGAACTCGCAGTCGCCACTGGCGACGGCGTGAAGGAACCCCTGAACCGCCGTTCGACGATCGACATCAACTTCTGATTTCGATCGCAGGCGGAAACGCCTGGAAATATGGGGGCCCGGTCTCGCGACCGGGCCCTTTTTCCGTTCTGGGACCCGCCGCGAGGGTGGGTTCGCGGCTTCCGGGACCCGCCCCGCCTGAGCCCCAGAAACCGTTCACAGTCTCGTGATCCGGGATTCGAGGGCGCGTCGAAACCCCTGCATGTTCAAGCGTCAAGCCCCCTGTTAACCTCTCATTAGCAAAAAACTCCGGGGGACAACCCGCTGGCCCCGTTGACGATTCATGAGGCGCATGGCCCCATGATGTTGCGTAGTCGGGCGGGGCGCCCACTAGATATAGTCATAGGGATGCGGCAGGCGCGGGATCGCACCGCGCCGCCAGCGAGGAATTCGGGTGCAGGTCATGAGTGGGAGTGAAGCCGTCAGGCGGCTGGAGCAGGCGGACGCCAAGGCGGCGGTGGAGGCGACGGAACGTCCCCAACTGCAGCTTGTCCGGAAGGTCCAGGTCGACCGGTCCCGGGACGCCCTCCTCACGGACTTCGGCAAGACCACCCTGGAGGACCGCTACCTCCTTCCCGGCGAGTCCTACCAGGACATGTTTGCCCGGGTCGCCACGGCCTATGCCGATGACGCAGACCATGCCCAGCGGGTCTACGACTACATCTCGCGCCTGTGGTTCATGCCTGCGACACCCGTGTTGTCGAACGGCGGGGCAGACCGGGGCCTGCCCATTTCCTGCTTCCTGAACGCGGTGAATGATTCCCTCGACGGGATTCAGGGCGTGTGGAACGAGAACGTCGCCCTGGCCTCCAATGGCGGCGGCATCGGCACCTATTGGGGTGGCGTCCGGTCCATTGGCGAGAAGGTCAAGGGTGCCGGCCAGACCAGCGGCATCATCCCCTTCATCCGCGTGATGGACAGCCTGACCCTGGCCATCAGCCAGGGCTCTCTCCGCCGCGGTTCGGCGGCGGTCTACCTCGACATCCACCACCCCGAGATCGAGGAGTTCCTCGAGATCCGGAAGCCCTCGGGCGACTTCAACCGGAAGTCGCTCAACCTCCACCACGGGATCTCCATCACCGACGAGTTCATGGAGGCCGTGCGCGACGGCGCGCCCTTCGGCCTGCGTTCACCCAAGACCGGGGAAGTCCTGCGGGAGGTCGACGCCCGCAGCCTGTGGCAGAAGATCCTCGAGATCCGCCTGCAGACCGGCGAGCCCTACCTGATCTTCTCCGACACCGTGAACCGCTCCATGCCGCAGCACCAGCGGGACCTCGGCCTGTCCGTGCGTCAGTCGAACCTGTGCTCGGAGATCATGCTTCACACCGGCCTCGACCACCTGGGGCAGGAGCGTACGGCCGTCTGCTGCCTCTCGTCGGTCAACGCCGAGACCTTCCTGGAGTGGCGCGACCATCCGACCTTCATCGAGGATGTCATGCGCTTCCTCGACAACGTCCTCGAGGACTTCATCACCCGGGCCCCCTCCAGCATGGCCAACGCCATTTACGCCGCCCGGCGCGAGCGCTCGGTCGGCCTGGGGCTGATGGGCTTCCATTCCTTCCTGCAGATGCAGAACGTGCCCTTCGAGTCCGCCCTGGCCAAGTCCTGGAACATGCGGCTGTTCAAGCACCTCCGTCGCCAGTGCGACGCCGCCTCACGCGTCCTGGCCGCAGAGCGCGGTCCCTGCCCGGACGCCGCAGAGCGCGGTGTCATGGAGCGCTTCTCGCACAAGCTGGCTATTGCCCCGACCGCCTCGATCTCGATCATCTGCGGCGGGACCAGCGCGGGCATCGAGCCCATCCCGGCCAACATCTACACGCACAAGACCCTGTCGGGCACCTTCGCGGTCCGCAATCCCTACCTCGAGCGCCTGCTCGAGGCCCGCGGCGAGAATACCCCGCCGGTCTGGGACTCCATCCTCGAGAACGAGGGTTCAGTCCAGCACCTCGACATCCTGACCCAGGACGAGAAGGACATCTACAAGACTGCCTTTGAACTCGACCAGCGCTGGGTGGTGGAACTGGCCGCCGACCGTACGCCCGACATCTGCCAGTCCCAGTCGGTCAACATCTTCCTGGCGGGGGATGTCGACAAGTGGGACCTGCACATGCTGCACTGGACCGCCTGGGAGCAGGGGTGCAAGTCCCTCTACTACCTGCGCTCCAAGTCCGTGCAGCGCGCCGCCCACGCGGGCGCCGAGACGGCGGAGATCGTCGCGATGGTCGAGGGCGCCCGGACGGACTACGAGGAATGCCTAGCCTGCCAGTAAGCCAGCTATCCCCAGCCCATACACAACATGTGGGGCTGGTTAATGCGACAGCCCCTAGATATCGGCGCGGCGCCGTGTCTAGAGTGACTTCCAACCCGCCGATCCTATCTTTGTCTCCGTGGAGAGCCTGACCGTGTCCGCCAAGTCTCAACGCCCAGGTCTGCTCACCCCGTCCTATGCCTACAAGCCCTTCCGGTATCCCTGGGCCTACGACTTCTGGAAGCGCCAGCAGCAGGTCCACTGGATGCCCGAGGAGATCCCGCTCGGCGAGGACCTCAAGGACTGGGCCACCAAGCTCAATGACCGCGAGCGCAACCTGCTCACCCAGATTTTCCGATTCTTCACCCAGTCGGACGTCGAGGTGAACGACAACTACATGGAGCGCTACTCGCGCGTCTTCCGCCCGACCGAGATCAAGATGATGCTGGCCTCGTTCTCCAACATGGAGACGATCCACATCGCAGCCTACGCCCTTCTGCTCGAGACCATCGGCATGCCCGATTCCGAGTTCACGGCCTTCCTGGAGTTCCAGGAACTCAAGGCCAAGCACGACTACATGCAGCAGTTCGGGGTCGAGACCGAGGCTGACATCGCCCGGACCCTCGCCATGTTCGGGGCTTTCACCGAGGGCCTGCAGCTGTTCGCCAGCTTCGCCATGCTGATGAACTTCCCCCGGCACAACAAGATGAAGGGCATGGGGCAGATCGTGTCCTGGTCCGTGCGCGACGAGAGCCTGCACTGCGAGGGCATCATCAAGCTCTACCATGCCTTCAACCAGGAGACCGGGGCGGTCACCCCCTCCGTTGCCGACGACATCATCGACTGCTGCAAGACGGTGGTCGGGCTGGAAGACAAGTTCATCGACCTCGCCTTCTCGGCCGGAGAGGTCCAGGGCATGACGCCAGAAGACATCAAGGCCTACATCCGGTTCATCGCCGACTGGCGCCTGCGCCAGCTGTCCCTGCCGGAGGTCTACGGGGTCAAGGAAAACCCCTTGCCCTGGCTGCAGTCCATGCTTTCGGGGGTCGAGCACGCCAACTTCTTCGAGGCCCGCTCGACCGAGTATTCCAAGGCCGCGACCCGGGGCCAGTGGCACGGCGACGCGGGGGTCTGGACCGAGTTCGACCGGCTGCTTGTCCGTCGACAGGCCGAGCCCGCCGAATAGGCCGAGTTACCCGCCCTTCATCTCCATCAGGGCCGCCACGCGGTTGGCTGTGGACGGATGGGTGGAAAACAGGTTGTCCATCCCTTCGCCCGAAAGCGGATTGATGATGAACATGTGGCTGGTGGCCGGATTGGCCTCGGCGTCAGGGTTTCTCACGCCGTGGGCGTAGGCCTCGATCTTGCTGAGGGCGCTGGCCAGGGCCTCGGGATCCCCCGAGATCTCGGCGCCCCCGCGGTCGGCCTCATACTCGCGACCGCGGCTGATGGCCATCTGGACCAGGGCCGCCGCAATCGGCGCAAGGATCATGACCACCAAGCCCATGAGCCCGCCGCCCCGCCGTTCGCCACCGCCGGATCCACCGCTGAAGGCTGCAAAGTTGGCCAGGCTCGAAATGGCACCTGCGATCGTCGCGGTGATGGTCATGGTCAGGGTGTCGCGGTGCTTCACGTGCGCCAGCTCATGGGCCATGACGCCCCGGATCTCCCGCCGGTCCAGCATCTGCAGCAGGCCCCGGGTGGCGGCCACGGCGGCGTGATCCGGATTCCGCCCGGTGGCGAAGGCGTTCGGCTGGTCCTGGTCGATGATGTAGACCTTGGGTGCCGGCATTCCGGCCCGTGAGGCCATCTCGAGCACATCCTCGGCATAGGCCCGGACCCGGGCGTCCGGGTGGGAGGCATCCACCGGCTGGGCCCGGTACATCCTCAGGACGATCTTGTCCGAGTTCCAGTAGCTGAACAGGTTCATGGCCATGGCGAGGCCGAAGGCGATCAGCATGCCCCCGGGACCTGCCAGGCTGTAGCCGATCCCCAGGAAGATGGCCGTCAGGGCGGCAAGCAGGGTGAAGGTGCGAAGGGTGTTGCGCATCGGGTTCCGCCGGAAGTTACTGTCGAGCAAATATAGGCTGTGGATCGCGTCCTTGGAAGACCGGCCTCAGGCGGGCCGGGCCTCCGTCTCCTGGGGATCCTCGATCTGGTTCTCCCACTTGGCCACCACGGCGCTGGCCACTGAGTTGCCCACCACGTTGGTGGCCGACCGCCCCATGTCCAGCAGCTGGTCCACGGCCAGGATGATGCCGATGCCCGCTTCCGGAAGGCCGAAATAGGCCAGGGTGGCAGCGATCACGACGATCGAGGCCTTGGGCACCCCGGCCATGCCCTTTGACGTCACCATCAACAGGCCCAGCATGGTGATCTGCTGCATCAGGGTCAGTTCGATCCCGTAGATCTGGGCGATGAACAGGGTCGCGAAGGTGCAGTACATCATCGACCCGTCGAGGTTGAACGAGTAGCCGAGGGGCAGGACGAAGCTGGCCACCTTGCGCGAGACGCCGAACTTCTGGAGCGCCGCCAGCGTGCCTGGATAGGCGGCCTCGGACGAGGCGGTGGAAAAGGCCAGGAGCATGGGCTCGCGGATTCCGGCCACCAGCTTCAGTCCCCTCAGCCCCACCACCAGGATCAGGGCCGCCAGCAGCAGGCCCCAGAGCACGCCGAGGGACAGGTAGAAGCCGCCCACGAACTTGGCGTAGGCACCCAGTATGTCCAGGCCCTCGACGGCGATCACCGAGGCCAGGGAGGCGAAGATGGCCGCCGGCGACACCAGCATGACATAGCCGGTCACCTTCAGCATGATGGAGGAAATCTGTTCGACCAGGGCCAGGACCGCGGGCGCGCGGTCATCGATCGAGGCCACGGCCGTGCCGACGAAGACCGAGAAGACGACGATGGGCAGGATCTCGTTGTTGGCCATGGCCTTGATGATCGAGTCCGGCACCAGGTGGGTGGTCAGGAACTCCTTCAGGGTCAGCTTGG
Source organism: uncultured Alphaproteobacteria bacterium (assembly GCA_903912465.1). Lineage (GTDB taxonomy): Bacteria > Pseudomonadota > Alphaproteobacteria > Caulobacterales > Caulobacteraceae > Phenylobacterium. The sequence continues at coordinate 21,446 of CAIWHQ010000167.1, forward strand.
CTGCAGGCGCCACCCCCCTGTCCGCCAGTGCCGCGGGGTCCAGGGTGATCCCGGCACCCGGCTGGATAAGGTGCACCATCAAGAGGCCCACCGTCAGCGACACCAGGGAGGCCAGGAGGAACCAGGCGATCGACTTGACCCCCACCCGGCCGACCGCCGCGGCGTCCTCCATATGGGCAATCCCGGCCACGAGGGTGGCGAAGACCAGGGGGGCGATGATCATCTTGATCATGCGCAGGAAGAGGGTGGTGATCACCGACAGGCCCTCGGCGAAGGCCGAGGCCTGTTCCGGCGACAGGAAGCTGTGGGCGGCCCAGCCCGCCAGGACCCCCGTGACCATGGCAGCGATAACGAAGATGTTGAACAGGCGCATGGCGTTCCCCAGGGGGCGGATCCCTCGCTGTTTTGGCCATAAACAGCCCCGCCGTCCATCCTGTGCGGCGCTCCCTCTCGGAATTCGCCCCGCGGCGGGCTATGGTGGGGCATGAAAGTTCAAGCTGAAGCTGAGCGCATCTGTGATGCGCTGGAGGCCGAATACGACGCCTCCGTCACCGCCCTTCGTAACGCCCTCAGGGCCTTCCTGTCCGAAGGCGTCGCCCCGGACCCGGCCCTGCGGGCCTCCGGCGCCTTTGCCTATCCCGCCCTTCGGCTGGAATGGCCTGCAGGCCAGGACTATCCGCGCCTCGCCCGCGCCTATGCCCGGCTGGGCGCACCTGGTGCCTACGAGACCACCGTCACCCGGCCCCACCACTTCAGGGAATTCCTCGTCGAGCAGCTCTCCCTGCTCATGGCCGACTTCGACGTCACGGTCACCGTCGCCCGCTCGTCCCAGGAAATCCCCTTTGCCTATGTCCTCGACGCCTCGGTGGACCTGGCCCGGGCCGACGTCGGGTCCGCCGAGATCGCCCGGCACTTCCCGACCACCGAGCTGGCGCACATCGGTGATGAGGTGGCCGACGGCCTGTGGGTTTCGCCCGTCGACGCCGCCCGGCCCCTGGCCCTCTTCGACGGCCTTCGCACCGACTTCTCCCTGGCGCGCCTGACGCATTACACGGGTACGCCCGCCGAGCACGTCCAGTCCTATGTGCTGTTCACCAACTATCACCGGTACGTGGACGAGTTCGTCCGCTGGTCCTGCGAGCGCCTGAAGGCGGACGATGGCTACACGGCCCTCTCCACCGCCGGCGGTGTCCTGGTCACCCGGGATACGCCGAATCCCGAGCAGGTCGTTGCCGATGCGCCCTGGCGTCGCCACCAGATGCCCGCCTACCACCTGATGGCGCCGGGCCGCCGGGGCATCACCCTGGTCAACATCGGCGTCGGCCCGTCCAACGCCAAGACCATCACCGACCACCTGGCGGTGCTCAGGCCGCAGGCCTGGCTGATGATTGGCCACTGCGGCGGCCTGCGCGGTTCGCAGACCATCGGCGACTATGTCCTGGCCCACGCCTATCTGCGCGACGACCATGTCCTCGACGACGTCCTGCCGCCCGAGATTCCCATCCCGCCCATTGCCGAGGTGCAGGTCGCCCTCGGTCGCGCCGCCGAGTCCGTCACCGGCGAGAGCGGCGAAGCGCTCAAGCGGCGCCTTCGCACGGGCACGGTGGTGACCACCGACGACCGCAACTGGGAGCTGCGTTACTCCTCCAGCGCCCTCCGGTTCAACCAGTCCCGGGCGGTGGCCATCGACATGGAGAGCGCCACCATCGCCGCCCAGGGCTATCGGTTCCGGGTGCCCTACGGCACCCTCCTTTGCGTGTCCGACAAGCCCCTGCATGGCGAGATCAAGCTGCCCGGCCAGGCCAACGCCTTCTACGACCGCGCCATCGGCCAGCACCTCCAGATCGGCCTCGCCACGGTGGACCTGCTCCGCCGCGAGGGGGCCGGCCTGCATTCCCGCAAGCTGCGCAGCTTTGACGAGCCGCCCTTCCGCTGATCGTGGGTGCTGACACGGGCCCGCGCTTCGCCTAATCGTCGCGCGCCGAACAGGGAGGGCGAAATGCAGAGTTTCCAGCCGCCGAGACGGATCCTCATGGGCCCCGGCCCCTCCGACGTCAGCCCGCGGGTGCTTGCCGCCCTGTCCCGTCCGACCGTGGGCCACCTGGATCCGGCATTCCAGGACCTGATGGAAGAGATCAAGGCCGCCCTGGCGCGCCTCTTCAACGCCCCCGACCACGCCTGTGTTCCCCTGCCGGCCCCCGGCACGGCGGGCATGGAGGCGGCCCTGATGAACCTGCTGGAGCCCGGCGACCGGGCGGTGATCGCCGTCAACGGCGTCTTCGGCGGGCGCATGGTCGACATGGCGGGCCGGGCTGGCGCCGAGGTTGTCCGGGTCGATGCCCCCTGGGGCGAGCCCGTCGACGTCGCCGCCGTCGAGGCCGCCCTCGCCTCCGGGCCCGCCAAGGTTCTGGCCTTTGTCCACGCCGAGACCTCCACCGGGGTCCGCTCCGACGCCGCCGCCCTCTGCGCCCTGGCTCGCCGCCAGGGTGCCCTGTCCATCGTCGACTGCGTCACCTCCCTGGGCGGGGTGCCCGTCGATGCTGCAGGATGGGACGCCGACGTGCTCTACTCCGGCACCCAGAAGTGCCTCTCCGCCCCCCCCGGCCTGTCGCCGGTGGCCTTTTCCCGCCGCGCCCTCGAGGCCGTCGCCGCCCGTACCACACCGGTGCGCAACTGGCTGCTCGATGTCAGCCTGCTGATGGCCTACTGGGGTGGCGAAGGGGGCCGGACCTATCACCACACCGCCCCGATCAATGCCCTCTATGGCCTGCACGAGTCCCTGGTCGCCCTGTTCGAGGAGGGCCAGCAGGCCGTCTTCGTCCGGCACGCCCGCGTGCACGAGGCCCTGGTCGCCGGCCTGGAGGCCCTGGGTCTCCAGATGCTGGTCGCCCCTGAA